>CAVKAH010000017.1:0-23348 GCA_963654095.1 Oscillospiraceae bacterium | reverse complement strand
ACCCTAGCCCTCCCTAAGGGAGGGAATGAAGATTGATTTGGAATATTTTTTTGATTGTTATTGGTGGGGGCGGATGTTCTTTCTGTCTTAAGGTCTTTAATATAGTCCTCTATAACACCTATGGTTTCTTCTGTGTCATAAAGCACTTGTTCGTTGGTAAATCTTAAGAAAGTATATCCTTCGTTCTCTAAAAAGACTTGACGCTGTTTGTCTTGTTCTGGTTGTTCTCCCTCGAAATGGTATCCGCCATCAATTTCAATAATCAGTTTTAAGCGTAAACATACGAAATCTGGGATGTAACCACAGATAGGATGCTGTTGTCTAAAATGAACATTTAGATTATTCCCCTTTAAATAATTCCACAACAACGCCTCTGCTTCTGTAGGATTATTGCGCATGCGCTTAGCCTGTTCCAATATTAGTTGGTAGTTGCTTCCATCTGTAGTTTGATAACCATATTTCATATCTACAACTTTTAAATATAACGTCATCCGAAGACATTCAGGTACTCTTTCCCCTCCCTTCGGGAGGGTTAGGGTAGGTCTTTCGGATACTCTGTTCCCTCCCTTCGGGAGGGCTAGGGTGGGTCAGGGTTGTTTTTTCGGATACTCTTCCCCTCCCTTCGGGAGGGTCAGGGTGGGTTTACCTCCTCTTAAATATATCCTTCAACCCATCCATATCAAAGCCAAGGGTAAAACGAAGTGTCTGATCAAGAGGATTACTCTTTGCCGTGGCTATTACATAACCGCAGTCGAGAGTGAAGGCACTCATACGGAAGCCTGCACCAACAGTGAAATACTTACGGTTTCCCTTGTTCTCCGACTCATGGTGATAACCAGCACGAAGAGAGAACTTGTCGTTATACACATACTCTGCACCTATACTCCAGTTAATCTCCTGCAACTCTTCCTTAAAGCCACCAGGGGCATCACCGAAACTCTTAAATATACCAGAGATACTACTCATATTATAGTATTCATCCTCTACACGCTGTTGGTAATCCTCCGTTGTCTCACCATCATTCTGCTGAGGGTATGTAGGCACAAGAAGTTTATTGGCATCGGCAGCGATAGTAAACCTGTTAAACTCGTCAATAGGAACCATCAAGGCAGCTCCAAGACGCATATTTGTAGGGATAAACTCACTATTGTCATCACCATTAAACTTTATCTTACTACCGATATTGCTTATGCTTAGTCCGAGACCTAACTGACACTCACGAGAGCCTATATTGATATAATTGTTATAATAGCAAGCAATATCTGCAGCGAAAGCACTTGAAGCAGACTTCTCTTCGTCGGTCTTATATGTCATATCCGACATAAGATAACGAACGCCAGCAGCTATAGAGAATTTCTCGCTAAGCATCAGAGAATATGCCACATCTAAAGACATCTCGTACGGATTGATAGTCTGAGCATTAGAAAAATCCGTTGATGTTCCGTCTGTTCCTACATAAACCTCACCAAGAGAGAAATAGCGAAGGGATGCTGACACTGCACTATAATCTCCTATACGATAATAACCCGACAGATAGGCTATATTCATGTCATTAACCAAAGAGCGCAGCCAAGGGGTATAGTTTATTGCAAGACCAGCACGACTAATACAGAACGGATACTTTGCTGGGTTCCAATACTGCGAGTTGACATCTGGGTCTGTTGCCGCTCCCACATCACCCATACCTGCAGATCGTGCATCAGGAGCTATAGACTGTGATACGAGTGCTGTATGGATAGGGTTAAACAATGAACGTTTGTCCTCTGCCTTTACTGTTATTGTCATCATGGCAAGCAATGCTGCCGTAATTATTCTTATGTTATTCTTCATATCTATATTCTTATGATTGCCTTATGATAACTCTATTTATTATGGTTTATTGTATATAGCATGATAAAATACTATAATATAATAAGTTTCTTTGCCTTCGACACCTCTGCACTTCCATCGCTACTTAACCGTACTCGATACAGATAAACACCTGTTTGGAGCTTTCCACCTCCGTCTGTGCATAAGTCCCAACTATATGTGTATGTGTTTGTATCTACCACTCCTGACTCGTCGTGTGTCCACAATAGCCTGCCGCTCATATCGAACACTTCTATCAATACATCAACACTACTGCCGCCACGGTCATGGTTCACAATGAATGTTGTGCTTGTCTTTGCTGGGTTGTTCGTACATTTTATGCTTGTAAGTTTAGGAGTAAGTCCTCTTACAACATTGAATTTCAATGTTTCTGTAGTAGGATTATTCAGGATATCCCATGCCGTGAACTTCAATTTGTGAGTACCTTCTTCCAACTCAGGTATATTATAATAGGTAGAACCTTCGGTATATGAGCCAAACGTATATGAGAAGTTGTCATTAAGATTATACGTCTTCATCGGATCGTCATCTATACATAATGTCATATCATGACCAATGCCACTACTTGAAGTGTTTAAGCCATCCTTATCGGAAATCTCTGCTACGAAATACGGAGTACAGTTTACATTATCACCATTTGTGAAACTTGGCGAGTTAAGATAGCAGAACACAGAGGGGCCAATAGAGTCCGTGGATATGTCATCCGTACCTCCTACGATAAAATTCTCTGTATTTCCATTTGCTGTAACTAAATCCTTCTCATCGTATGCATATACATTAATAAGTCCGTTTTCATCGGAATAGTTGATGTCTTTGGTTACTGCAAACGACAAGTCGAACTTACCTGAGCGTACACTATCATTACCGCAGAATATCGTCTTGTTATGTTCATAATAGCGGTAAGCATTGCCTGCTGTACCCGACTCTGAATTAGTATAATTCTTCTTCCCCACTCTTTCTTCCTTGGAATCCTTAACATCAATATTGATAATACCATTAAAGTTGTCAAGAGCAGTGCCTGAAACTGTTTCTATATGTCCTTTAACTCTTGCTATAGAGCCAGCTTTTATTTGAGGAATATTTGCCGATTCATTTATGCAAATACCGTTTATTGTGTCTATAACAATTTTGTTTTCAGGAATATTGAGTCGCAATGCAGGGTCGCCAAGCAGTTGGTAATGAAGTTTGTTTCGGGTTACATCAGTTCTGTTTGTAATTATTGCGTTCTTGGCTACACGCTGTGCCTCACCGATAGAGTTATATTTACCATTGCTCTTGGTAAACAATGCTTTAAGATAAGCCTGATCTATATATTTGTTTCTGTCTGTATATACCGTGCGGGTAGTACCATAGAATGCCATTGAACCACCATTAGGGTTTAGAACAGAGTTTACTCCGATATTCTGTTCCACTCCATCGAAGGGAACGATATCGCACGACGCCGTTATCCAAAGCGGTAGGTTTTTATTTTTAAAGTCTGCAAAGTCTTTCTGTGAAAGTACCTTTTCATGAGACAGCTCGTCGGCACGTCCATGTCCGTTGTAATTGATTATCAACGCACCTTCTGCCTGTTGTTTCTTTACTATCTCTTCAATTTCTGGATAGCTGTAGCCCGTGGCGGACGACTGTATATTATACATATCCCAGAACACTCGCTTCACTTGCATTCCTGGATTCATCCTTTCAACAATACTTGCCGCACTATCAGCAGCCTCTATATGAGCGTTATAGTTACCATCATCCCCCAAGAACATTGCAACGTTCTGCCATGAGCCGATGTTCTTGTTCTCTATATAACTGATAGTCTTGTCTACCATTATCTTTGCTTCATCTGCCGTTGAAACAGGAAATCTACCTACGGCAATATCCTGTTTGTCGATCTTTGTATTGCTGTCTGCCGACGCATTGTTTCCCTCACCATCGTCTAAGGAACAGAAATAGCCCTCATCCACAAAGCAGTCTGTAGCACTTAGGGAGTTCTCACCCTCAAAACAAAGTAGATAATTGTCTTTATCTAAGTTGCGCATTGTCTCCGTATTCATTCTGTTATCCCATACGCAACTACCGAAAAGTAGCAGATATTTCGGCATCTCCTCTTCCGTTTCAGCTCTGTCATAGAGCATCTTCATGTACAAGCGATAGGCATCAGCCTCTGGCGTGCCACTTGAAAACTCATTATACAACTCATCTGCTGGCACTATATTTACCTTCATTCCATCATGTTGCTCATGAAAAGCCCTTAGCCTCTCTGCTTGTTTTATGGTATTTTGACTCGTTGGCACAATGATTACCATATCACACTGAGCATCTGCATGATGATTTTGGTTTGTTATATTATATACATATTGCGGCACAGCAAAGGTCGCTACCGACAGTTGTGGTTCAGGACGGGGATTGGAGAATGCCAAAGAGATATAGTCGAGACGTATCGGACCGCCACTTGTTGTGGTAATCTTTACGTTGTTTGACGTCTTCAAAGAAGGAATGCTATATACTCCTGTCGCCACCTTTCCATAGTCGTATTTCCCACCAGTCGTAATAGATATTGTGCCGACAAGGGAGTCGTTGATTTCTATCTGGGCTGTTGCGCCTGTTGAACCTGTACTCAACACGACATAGAACTTACCATTTGCACCTTCATTATTAGAAGGAGCTGTAATGGTATACGTCTGAGATGCGCCATTGTTTATAGGGGTATTCTCATAAAGATTTCGTCCTCCATGATACCATGCATAATTATCCACTTCATGAAGGGAATGGTAATCATCGTTTGCTGGATAGAAAGAAGACACGAAAGTCGCAGAATCAACCACCAAAGGCTCGTCATCGCTTTGTGTTAAGAAATAATATCCGAGATCGGAATATGGGTTTCGCTTTCTTATCAGAGTGGACGCACTTGACCACGAAACCGTACCGTTTGCCCTAAAAAAGCGTTTCCCATTTACTATACATATCGGCACTTGCTTGAGGTCGTCATATTGCATTATGGCATTCTCCGACAGAGCTTCCTCATGCAATGTTCCGCCATAGCCATAAACCTTTACTTTTGTTATATCAGTAAAACCGGCTTGTTTCACAAGAGCATCCGTAAGTTGATACACTCCAGTTGATGGGACACTGATTTTTGCCCATTTACCTGATGCAAGTACAGAGTTAGTTGCATATCTGTCGGCATGGCTTTCTGCCTTCGACAGTACTTTTCTTGCTGCAGAATATTTTGGAATAGATTGTATTCTGAGCATAAAACTTACAAGCTTTTGATACTTGCCTTTTCTGAATACAATAGGTGTGAACAATACTTCTAAATGTCCTCTTTTTCGCTCAACAACAGTGTTACAAATAATCTCTGGCAGTTCTCCAAACTGTTGTGTCGTTAATTTCTTGAGCCTAACAATATCCTCCTTACTCATATCTATAAACTCTGGATATTCTATTTTTACAGAATATACAGAGTCAGAATACTGAGTGCCAAGTGGTGTTGTATAGCTAAAACTTGGCAGTTCATCGTCTATCCTCACGTCGTTTGCCGTAAGATTGAAAAACTTTTGTGCACCAGCAACAGTGCAACCAAGAATGAAGACTATAGTAAGAAGTATTTTCTTTATCATTTATTTTATATTAAATTCAAGTACCTTCCTATCCTCAATATATCCTTCCAGATGGTCGTCAATATTTACAGGACCAACTCCTACTGGTGTTCCCGTATAGAGGATATCACCAGTTTTCAGGGTAAAATACTTGCTGATATATTCAATAATGTCGTCTATCTTAAACAGCATGTCGCTCGTACATCCCTCTTGCACCGTCTTTCCGTTAATGTCAAGATGGAACGACAGAGCTTGTATGTTGCGGAACCTATCTATTGGAACCCACTCCCCTATAGTAGCGGCTCCATCAAAGCCCTTACACATTTCCCACGGCAGACCTTTTTCACGTAAATGTTTCTGCAAGTCGCGTGCCGTAAAATCAATGCCTACAGTTACTGCATCATAATAACGATGTGCAAATCTTGCAGGGATAGCCTTGCCTAACCTACTGATACGCACCACGATTTCCGTTTCGTAGTCTACCCTTCCCATATCATCTGGCAGGAAGAAAGGCTTACCGTCTTTAAGTAAAGAGGAGTCTGCCTTAGTGAAAATAACAGGCTTCTCCCCTTTATATAACGTTTCATTAAGTTCTTTATTGTGTTGCGGATAATTCAATCCTACTGCAAAAATCTTCATGGCTGCTTATTATTCAATTTTTGTCATTATCTTTGTTGCCTCATACATAAAATCATTTGGGTCTACGAGGCCTTGAGGTCTAACAAACTCTACCTCCTTTAACTTCTTGTCAGCCTTTTTCTCTTCTTTTGTTACATAGTCTATTCCAAGTACATATAACTCCACATACTCATCTACATACCCCATCGTCTTGGTTTGATATACACGGTATCTGTCGGAAGCATTTAAAAGACAATGTATCTTAGGTGCACCTTTCTCTGTAGAATACGTCTCACTAGTATAAATATTGGCGAAGGCAAAGCCAAACAAAGGTATCTTAAAAGGCTTATCTGCAAACATACTATCTTGCACAACCTCACATCTCTTGTTGATGCTATCCTCATTCATATACGTTATAGAGCCAGCTCTTTTCCATGAGTCTTTTATTCTTCGTGAACCTCTAAGCGAGTCATATTTCTTATGCCCGTCGAAATAAATAAACATTGTTGGCTCAATGTACGAAGCCAAAGCCTTTAACATCTTGCTTTCTCCCGTCAGGGCATTTTTATTCATATATTTATTTACGGATAGTATCTTTGTTGATACAGGCTTACTATCCTTGCCATTCTTGAAATACAAATACGCTATGTTCTCAAAGAAAGATGCAGGCTTTCCCTTCAGAACACTATACTGTCGGATATATACCTTCATCCTTAGTTGATCGTCTTTCGACTTGCTAACCTTTACTTCTGGCAGTTGGTGGATGCTAGGCGTAAGTATCACGTCTGAGTCTTTATATGATGCTATAGCTATGTTTAGCGGATTGTAGTTGATATGCTGAATATGAATACTGTCGCATTTGATTGCAGCTTCCGGGAGGAAACCATCATAATCTGTAATACCAAGATATGTTCCACCTACGGCATCATATACACTTGCCGAAATAACTGGTTGATTATCATTTGCATCAACAACCTTTATCTGAGAAAAACTGTTTGCACATATCAATAGGAAGATGGGCAACAAAAGCACTCTCTTAAATTTATAAAGACTCATACGCAATAAATTTTATTTAAAGAAACACTAAAAGCCAAGCAAACGATTGTATGAATCCTTTGCCTGGCTTATCTTTTTCGTTTTTAATCGTCGTGATTAGTCTGCGCTCAAAGAGAAACGCTTGAAATCAACTACTGTAAGCTCCTTGTCAGCAGCCTTCAAGTAGTCAGAAACAGAGAGCTTGCTGTCCTGAATAAACTCCTGGTTGAGCAGACAGTTCTCCTTGAAGATACGGTTGATACGTCCCTTCACGATGTTCTCGATCATTGGTGCAGGAAGATTTGCTGCCTTCTCTGCAGATACAGTTGCGATGATTTCCTTAGCCTTGGCAACATCCTCAGCTGTAATCCATCCCTTACCGATGTTTGACTCCATGTGCTCCTCTGAGTCAACGTGTGCAGGGTTGATGCCAGCCTTCTTAAGAGCAGCCTCAACAGCCTTCTGCACAAGCTCCTGCTTTGTCTTCTCAGCAGCAACCTTCTTCTCCTCCTCGATGAACTCCTGAGATACAGAAGCGTCGTCAAGGAACAAAGGCTTCATTGCAGCAACCTGCATAGCAACAGCGTGTGCCTGCTCCTCAGCTGCCTTGTTTGTCTGAACCATTGTACAGAGAGTGTGCTTGCCCATGTGGTCGTAAGTAGATACGTTCTCACCCTCGATGAAGTTGTAACCATCAAGTTCCATCTTCTCACCAGTGATACCAGAGCGTGCTATAACAGCGTCCTGAACCTTTGTTCCGTCAGCCAAAGCTAGCTCTTTAACCTCGTCAAGGCTCTTAGCCTTTGCAGCAACTGCTGCATCGAGGATATCCTGTGTCAGCTTAATATAATCAGCTCCGTTAGCTACGAAGTCTGTTTCGCACTTCAAAGCAACGATAGCACCGAAGCCTTCAGCGTATTTTACGAGTACACAACCATTAGAAGTTTCGCGATCTGAACGCTTAGCAGCGATAGCCTGTCCCTTCTCACGGATAATCTCTACTGCTTTTTCGAAATTGCCCTCTGCGTCGTTGAGAGCTTTCTTGCAATCAGAAAGACCTGCGCCAGTCATTTTGCGCAGTTTCTGAATATCAGCTATTGATACAGCCATAGTCTTTTTTAATGATTAGGTTTTAGATTAATATTGAAAAAAGGAACATTGAATTAAGTTTTTCTAAATGTCATTAATTCAACGTTCCCTGATCTCTTATCGTTTATTGATTAAGCTTCTGCTGGAGCTTCCTCTTCAGCAGCTTCCTTACGAGCCTTACGTGCGCGCTTTGGTTTGTCCTCAGCAACTTCAGCCTGCTCTTTTGCAGCCTTCTCGTCAGCCTTCTCTACCTTACGCTCTTCAAGACCTTCGTTGATAGCGTCGCAGCAAGCAGACAAGATTACGTCGATGCTGTCCTTAGCGTCATCATTAGCAGGAATCATGAAGTCAACGTCCTTAGGATTTGAGTTTGTATCCACAATAGCGAATACAGGAATACCAAGACGCTTAGCTTCTTTAACGGCGATGGCCTCTTTCATAACATCAACTACGAAGAGTGCAGATGGCAAGCGAGTAAGGTCTGCGATAGAACCAAGGTTCTTCTCAAGCTTTGCACGCTGGCGAGAAATCTGCAGGATTTCGCGCTTTGAGAGGTTAGAATATGTTCCGTCGTTCATCAGCTTATCGATATTAGCCATCTTCTTCACAGCCTTACGGATTGTTGGGAAGTTTGTGAGCATACCACCTGGCCAACGCTCGATAACGTATGGCATATTGATTGAAGCAGCCTTAGCAGCCACTACATCCTTTGCCTGTTTTTTAGTAGCAACGAACAGAATCTTCTTTCCTGACTTTGCAATCTGCTTCAAAGCATCTGCAGCCTCGTCAATCTTGGCAGCAGTCTTATACAGATCGATGATATGAATACCGTTGCGCTCCATAAAGATATAAGGAGCCATTGCAGGATTCCACTTGCGAGTAAGGTGACCGAAATGACATCCGGCCTTCAGAAGCATATCAAAATTTGTTCTTGACATTTTGTTTTCTTGTTAAATGTTTTGTTTACTTTCTTATTTAATTCTGTTTTGTTAGAACCAACCCATAAGTAATTACATGCTATGATGCAAGTCTTACAGATTTAGATACTAAACGTTGTTCAGCTATCCAGAGGATTAACGCTTGCTGAACTGGAAACGACGACGAGCCTTTGGCTGACCTGGTTTCTTACGCTCAACGGCACGAGAGTCGCGAGTCATAAATCCATGATCTTTCAAAGTCTTCTTATCTTCAGCGTTTACCTTAACGAGTGCACGAGCGATAGCAAGGCGAAGCGCCTGACTCTGACCTGTGAAACCACCACCGTCGAGGTTAGCTTTGATGTCATACTTCTCAACTGCATCGAGAGCAAGCAATGGCTGCTTTACTACATACTGTACGATTGCTGATGGGAAATACTCAGTAATATCTTTCTTGTTAATGGTTATTTTGCCTGTACCCTCGCTCATATAAACACGTGCTACGGCACTTTTACGGCGACCAATTGCGTTAATTACTTCCATTATCGTGTGAATTATTTATACTGGTTAATATCGATTGCTTTTGGTTTCTGAGCCTCGTGATTGTGCTCTGTACCCTCATAAACATAAAGGTTGTCCATAAGGCTGCGTCCTAGAGGACCCTTTGGAAGCATACCCTTTACTGCATGACGGATGATTTTGTCTACTCCACCCTTGCGAGAACGTAGCTCTGCTGGAGTGTTGAAACGCTGACCGCCTGGGTAACCAGTATAACGTGTGTAAACCTTGTCGGTTTCTTTCTTGCCTGTAAAGTAAGCTTTACCCGCATTGATGATAATTACATTGTCGCCACAATCTACGTGTGGAGTGAAGTTTGGCTTGTACTTTCCGCGCAACAATTTTGCTACTTTTGAGCAAAGACGACCAACTACCTGGTCTGTGGCGTCAATAACAACCCACTCTTTGTTTACTGTTTCCTTGTTTGCGGAAATAGTCTTGTAACTTAAAGTGTTCATTCTGATGTTTAAAATTTTACTACTAAAAAACGTTTTTTTTATTACTTTCTTCACGCCTTACTAACCGTCTGCCTCAATACATTATAATATATAACATCTTGATACAGATATTTAGCAAGTCGTTTGAACGCTGATTCACTAACCATCACACTCGGCCAAAAGCGCAACTATTAACACAACGCTCACGGGGTTCTAAGTGTTTCCCCATAAATAATCGGACTGCAAAGATATGAAACTTTTTGCTTTATATATACAAAACACAATTTCACGAAACTCTTTTTATATATATTTAACTTTAAAAATTATCATATCTACATCAAAAGCTACGTCTTGACGAATAAAGAAAATCATACTTACCTTTTCTCGCCATTATCCAGACGACTAAAAAGGATATACTTGATGCATAAAAAGGGAATTCATAGCGAAACGTAAAGACATACTTGACGAAACGTAAAGCACCACCTAACGAAGTATAAGGATATGCCTGTCGAAACATAAAGATATACCTAACAACACGCAAGAATATTACAGGCATTAAAAAAGCCACACCCCGAAGAGATGTGGCTATTACCTTATTAATTATCGAACACTTACCAAGTGATGCTCATACCTACAGATACGTTGGCATTACTGCTAAGAGGAATACCCTCCTTACTCATCTTTCCGAGGATATGATCCATACCTATGTAGAAGTTATATCCCTTTGGATGTATATTCAGAACATAACCCATGCTTGTTGCAAAGCTACTTACGGCAAAGTTAACACCACCATCGAGCCACTTCAGAGGCTTCCAGTTGGCACTAAGTCTGCCTTCTGTCCATGAGTAAGCTCCATTGATGCGAGTGCTACTAAGCAAGCCGAAAGACATCTTGCGGTATACAGGCAAGGTGTATTCACAGCCTACATTAACCGTTGCACCTATGCCAGTGGTTCTTCCGCCCTTATCTCCCTTATCCTGAATATTGATAAAGTCAGTGATTTGGTCGCTATATTTGTCTGTCTGGCTCTCTATTGTGTTGTCTCCATCATCCTTTACAGATGTGTCATGGAAGCCACTAAACTCAAAGCTCTTACTCTTATTGGCTGCTTGAACATCATTGCTCCAACTTATAAATCCGAGGTCGAGCACGGATGCGCTTACTGTCCAGTCATCGTTAATCTTATATACAGCACCAAGATCTACTGCCATACCGAAGCCTCCGAGTCCTGCGCCATCAACGTCAACATCGTCAATCTTATCGTATTGTCCAGCTCCTTCCTGCTCGTAGTCCTCTTTCTTTGACTTATACATAAAGCCTTTCATCGACACATCAGCCTGCGCATCACCGCTAACGGTCCACTTGTCTGTTCCCGAAAGGTCTGCTTTGACATTCTTAAACTGGAAGTCGGCTCTTGCGATACCGAACAAGAACTTCAGCTTTGCACCTATTCTCAACTTGTCATTTATATTACGAGAATGCCCGAAAGCCAATTCTGCATACGACTGTACATGGGTGTTGATATCGCCAATGTTATAAGTCTTGTTACCCGTGTTTCGAGCAAACTCAAAGAGTTCATAAGGCAGAGAGATTCCGAGGGACGTCTTTGAATTAAGTTCTATCGTATTATAACCACCGAAAGCCTTAAATCCAGCTGACAAGATAGTCATATTAACATCACCAACCAAACGGTTGTTTCCTGTAGAAAAACCATCAAGTGCAGTAGCGTCGGATATATATGGGTTCATAAATGTAGTCATCTTCTTATTGCCATCAATACCAGAGTGTGGATTGCTCATTACTACATCTTCGTATCCAAAGTTACCCTGCAAGTTTACGTTAATATTACCAAGCATAGGAACAGACACATAATTCTGGTCGTTACCATAAGCGGGGTTCATAGTATGGCGGAACGCATATTGGTCTGTAAAGTAAGCCGAATTGAGGTTCTGCGCCATTGCGACACCGCCAATCATAGATGCGACGGCAATCAATATATGTTTAGAAAATTTATTAGTCATAATATGATGTATTAGATTAATTAAAGTCTGCTATCACTTTGCCCACAAGTTTTATCTTGATATCCTTGATAACAAGAGTGTGGTGCTCTGCATTAAGAGTAATGCCCGTTACCTTATTATCGCCGTCTTTTGCCTTTCCAGAAGCAGTAAAGACTAGTCCGTCGAGCTTTGCCAATGCACCTTCTTCCGTCTGAGTAATCTTTATTTCCAACGGAGAAGATACCTTGTCGGTACCGTTAGGCGATGCTGCAACGTCTGCTTTAATAAGCTCAACCTTTATTCCCGATAGATCATTCTTGTTGACATCTACAGGCTTAGCATCAACAGAGAGGTATGCAGGCACACCATTCTCTACATTTGCCGTAGCACTAAGATATGTACCGTCTGCCAATTTCAGGTCTTTCAAGTCATCTGCCCATCCATCGAGAGTGTCTTTATATACAATCTGAGCGTTTTCAGCAAATGCAAGCGGAGCATCGATAGAGTAAGAAGGGGTGATGTAGTAGTCATGTCCGAGCTGGAAATTTACTACCTTCTCCGTATTTACCTTTGCTGTTGCCTCAAACGAAATGTTATCTGGGATAGTCTCTATAGCCTTAGATAGCTTTGGTTCAGCTACCACTGTATAACCCTCTTTAGCCTCACCTGTGCGGTTGATACATACCTTGTTAATGGTATTAGCAGCTACTGGTATCTTGATATTATCTATAACATTGATTACGGAACCATTCTTCTTTGAAACGATTTTACCTGTTATAGTGCCTTCCACATCCATATCGTTACCTATGGTAAGAAGTATCTGTGGGTTGTAAAGGTCTACCTTTACATTATCGTCTTGCAGGAACTCTGGTATTCCCGTGATACTTGTGCTGCCGAGTCCGTCGGTAAGATTTATCTCAGGATCAAACTTTCCGACAGCCGATTCTACAGTGAATGCAGCCATGTTAAATGATGCTTCCAATGTAGGAATAGATGTCATTACACCTGTTATTGCACCACTTGCTGAGAGATGAATTGTACCTTCAAGAGAGATATGCTGGTTGTTGAAGGTTGCGCTACCATGCGATGTAGTGCGTGTAAAGTCTAGCCCCGTAACATTTACATTTACTACAAAATCCTGATTTGTCGGAACGTTCTCAAATGTAAGAACTGTACCATTTACGCTTTTTGGTGCTGTAGAACAAGTGCCTACACTAATATTCATATATTCAGGAAGGGTAAGAGTAATATTCTGCAAATGACTCACTGCTGCGTTAATTTGCGTGAGCGGCACTCTAAGACTAAGAGATGTGCTTGCTTCTGCCGAATATATGTCTATAACTTCTTTTGGTTTGTTTCCCTTATACGTAAATTTATAGATATCGGCATCTGCCGTAACCATTCCTGCAGCCTTTCTTACGCCCTTGCGAGGTGCATTGTTTGCCACATTAAAAGAAAAGCTTATTGAACTTCCCGACTCTAATGCCACATTGATTTTAGATATATTCACCTTTACTGGGTCTATTGCATCGCCCGTCTGACGGAACACATAATCATGTGTTGTGGCATCTTCTACCACACTACTACCCTCTTCAAGGTCAAGAACATCTTTCAACTGAATTTCCTCAGTAGAGCTTGTTGGTATCTCAAGACCATCGCCACCAACGCCTATTGTAGAGTCAATCCCGTTAAAGTCATAATCATTGTCTGTACATCCCGTAGTTACCAATGCTCCGGCAAACAACAAGGACGACAGAAAGCGTACACTAATAAAATTTTTACTCATGGTGTATAGGTTTACGTTAACTATAAATGTTTTCTTTTTGTGCTGATGTAATTATTAATCACATTAACATGTTGCATATTGCAAATATATATAAAATGATTTAAAGTTCCAAAAATATCAACACAAAAGTCCCTTTTTACTCATTTATAGTGTAACGTAAACCTAATTTCAGATTAAAGCTAAGAGGTTTCTCGCTATAATATGTCTTCAGCGCACTACCATTATCAAAATAGTATCCAATGCCAGGTTCTGCGTACAAACCTATATCTTTTGTTATATTAACCTGCACTCCGACAGCTGCATTTGCTGACCATTGCAGCCTATTTGTCTTGATTTTATAATCTGTTACCGACTGTGCTTTGCCATTCAAAATATACGATGCAGTAGAGTTTCCCTTTATGTTTTTCTCTACCATTCCACCACCAGAGACATAGACATTTAATACCTTGTTGTTCCACAAAGTATAATCTACATTCAGCGGAATTCCTATGAAATGGAGCTTCTGCTCCGTCTTGTTGCAGTTCGACTCTTCTCCCTGAGAGATGTCGGAAGATAGATACGAATATGTCAGACCTGTTTCTATACCCCAGTGTCTTGTTAGAGAATATCTAACAGACAGTCCCACTCTGACAGGATGATGATGGTTTACATGCTCATCATCGGAACTTTTCACGTAATAACCACTCACACGGCTATCGTTTTCCTGTAAGGCTGCACTAAACGCAACATCACTACTTAGTGAAGACGATAACAGTTGCATTCCCGTCGTCTGCCCTCCGCTGCTCACCGAATTAGCTGCGAACAGTGCCGCCGACCATTTTCCTGTACCTGTATCAACGTTGTGGCTACCAACATTTTCCTTCTTTCTTTCCGAAGATGACGCTGTGTAGGCATTGCTAGCATGGGTATTGTTTATCACTACGGATTTTGTTTTTTCTCCCACACCATGCTCTGCCTCTGTTGTATGTACATCTTCGGCAGAGTTATCTACAGCAACGACATCCGTTTGAGAAGCTGTCGACAATGAAGGAACAATATCGGCAGATGATTTTTCTACTACTATCGCCTCTCTATATCCTTGTCTTGAAGTCGACGAATGAATATCTGTATTTTCGGCAAGCTGCTTCTCTTCAATTGTCAAGGCTTTGTCTTGCTTATGATTTTCCTCCGAAACATTTTTGAAATCTTCCTTTTCATTATAAATAAAGAAGCCCACAACACATGCTGCACAAGCCGCACAAGCAAGAATGCTTATCCAGCGAGCATTGCGTTGGCTTGACTTTCTGTCGTTTGCCTTACCGTTGACAACCGTTTTGGTAGGAAGATTCTTCTCTATATCTTGCCACAAACCTTCAGGGGCAGCCTCTTCAAAGTCTGCCAAAGAATTTTGCAATATGTCTTTCCATTCTTCTTTCATCGGTAAAACATTAATGATTTCGTTTGTATTCTTTTATCATACGTGCCATCATCGCCTTAGCATGATAGAGCTGCGATGCAGATGACGTTGCCTTAATATTCAGTAAAGCGGCTATCTCCTTATGACTTTTGTTCTCAAATACATACAAGTTGAGAACGGTTCGGTAGCCGTCGGGGAGCTTTTTTATCATCTCTTGCAGTTCGTTTGGCGGCACTCCCTCTGCATCAGGCTCCTCATCTTCTGCAAGTTTTAACGACACTGCATCATTGTGAACAAGCGTCAAGCGTCCTGAAGTCTTGATAAAATTAATCGACATATTCACCACAATGCGTGTCATCCATGCTTTTAGAGACCCTTCGCCTCTATAAGTAAAAGTATTTATCTGGGTGAATATCTTCACAAAAGAGTCTTGCAATATATCTTTTACATCATCCTTGTCCACGATATAACGGCAACATATAGCAGTAAGGCTCCCCACATACATCGTGTAGAGAGTCTTCTGCGCTATTCTGTCGCCATTCTTTAGCTGGTCTAAAAGATGCTGTTCGGATATATTCACGTCTATCAGTCTTTTGTCTTATAATCAAACTCTACGGTCTTTTCTCCTGAGAACGACATATACTTAACCTTAAGCTTTACGGTTTTTCCGCCCGTCTTTGGTAAGCTCTTTAATGAGAAAGCCACTGTCGCACTTGCATACTTTCCATTTGTATCTCCATACGCATTCTGTCTTAACTCTACTTCATACGGGTCCTCAGGGTTCACTCCCGATACAAGATTTACAAGATGTGTCTTGCCGTTCTGCCCCCATTTCGTACTGACAGCAAGTGTCAGATAGTTGTCTTCGCATACTGTAGGGAAGCCTTTTAGTATTTCTATTGGATCATTACCATACACTTCCGTGTTCTTATCGCCAAGAGTTGGTGCCATCTGCTTTGTAAGTATACTATCTATACTGTTTACCATTACAGCCTTCGAATATGGGGCTGCGTTGTCGCCTACAATACGTATATTTACGAAGGCTCTTACCTCTTTTCCCTTAAAAGGATGCTGCTTCATGTTTGTTGGCAGTAATGTAGTATTATCGTCAAGCTGGAGATAGACGGTGTTGTCATCAGCCGTCTTTACCGTTACCACGGCATTGGGAATATTATTTGGATAGATTATTACCTCGTCATCTCCCAAATCACACGATTGCATCATTGGCATTATTGCCACAGCAACAAGAAGTATAGCCCACATTTGGCATACGTTCTTAAACATTTTTCTTATACACTTTTCCATATTACAATTCTCCTTTTTATGAGTTGCTACTATTATAACATCGTATAACGAAGAACATTGCATGAAAAAGTTTGGCTTATATAACAAAAAATTCAATTTGTTATATTGAGCATCTGGGACATAAGTATTATATGAGGCTTACCCTTTCCTACCAAAGTCTGCTGGAACCTCGCCCCATCGCTTGGTTTCCCACTTTAAAATAGGTACGCGAAAGGAATGAGTCTTTAGCCAAAGTTCCGCCCGTCCTATCACATTATATAGCTGTGCCGTCTGCGGGGTTCTTTCAAGCTTTGTCTTACATTGCTTTTTACTTACCCACAGTATGGCGTTATGACTATCCGAATATATCGTCTTGCGTACACCTTGCTTCTCCATTAAAGCAAGGGCATGCACGATAGCAAGGAACTCTCCTATGTTATTAGTACCACGTACTGGTCCGAAATGAAACACTTCTGCCCCCGTAGCAAGGTCTATACCACGATACTCCATCGGTCCTGGGTTCCCCGAACAGGCAGCATCTACCGCCCATGCATCGGCTGTTACCTCCATTGGCAACGGCAGTACCGTATCGTGTCTATAGTCTGGTGGAGATATTAATTTATCCATATCAAGAAACAAAAAAAGGGCAACAGAAGATAAATAATATTACATCTGTTACCCTATATACTAAATTTGTAAAAACATGAATTATGTATTCTATGTTATTTCTATTCTTTACATTCTTTCAGGCACTTCTATTCCAAGCAATACCATACCGTTCTTTATCGTCTTTGCTACGTTCTTAGCAATAACAAGACGAACTACCTTTTCGTTATCTCTTTCTGCATTGAGAATACTATAGTCATGGTAGAACTGATTAAAGTCTTTTGTCAGTTCATAACAGTAGTTAGCGATTCCACTTGGAGAATAGTCTTTGCCTGCTTGACGTACTGCAGCACCGAACTCGTCCATCTTTTGTACAAGCTCTGTCTCCTTCTGGTTGAGAGGCATATCGTCTGATAATTCTTCAGGAACGGCAACTCCCTGCTCTGCAGCCTTACGCAAAATGCTGCGGATACGGGCATAGGTGTACTGTATGAATGGACCTGTGTTACCATTAAAGTCTATACTCTCTTCTGGATTAAAGAGCATATTCTTACGAGCATCTACCTTTAGGATAAAGTATTTCAGTGCTCCCATACCTACAATGCGAGCTATTTCGTTGCGCTCCTCCTCTGTCATATCACTAAACTTGCCGAGCTCTTCGCTTGTTTTCTTTGCATTAGCAACCATCGTAGCTATCAAGTCGTCAGCGTCAACAACGGTTCCTTCACGGCTTTTCATCTTACCATTTGGCAATTCTACCATACCATAAGAGAAATGAACTAGCTCCTTACCCCACTTAAAGCCAAGACGATCAAGGAGTATTGATAGTACTTGGAAATGATAATTCTGCTCATTTCCTACAACATATATCATCTTGTCTATAGAATAATCCTTGAAGCGCATCTCGGCAGTACCTATATCCTGCGTCATATAAACAGAGGTTCCGTCGGAACGAAGCAGTAGTTTCTGGTCAAGCCCCTCATTGGTAAGGTCTGCCCACACACTATTATCTTCATGGCGTTCGAAGAGTCCTTTTGCAAGACCTTCCTCTACCTTTGCCTTTCCCTTTAGGTATGTCTGCGACTCATAGTATATCTTATCGAAGCCTACACCAAGGTTTTTGTATGTCTCATCGAAGCCTTCATAGACCCAAGAGTTCATCTTCTCCCAAAGGCTGCGTACATCTTTGTCGCCTTGCTCCCATTTCACAAGCATCTCATGAGCCTCTTTCATCAACGGAGAATCATCCTTTGCCTTCTTCTCGGCAGCTTCTTCATCCATGCCATTTGCTACATATTCTGCTTTCAACTCCTTTACTTCTTCACGATAGTGCTTATCGAAAGCTACATAGAAATCACCGATTAGATGGTCGCCCTTCATACCACTTGTCTCTGGAGTAGCACCATTTCCCCACTTTTGCCATGCGAGCATCGACTTACAGATATGTATACCGCGGTCGTTCACGATATTTGTCTTTACTACCTTGTTGCCGTTTGCTGCCATAATTTGCGCAAGCGACCAACCGAGCAAGTTATTTCTAACATGTCCCAAGTGAAGTGGTTTGTTTGTGTTTGGTGAAGAATATTCGATCATCACCAATGGAGAATCTTCCGTTGCTGCTACCTCTCCATATTTCTCATCCTTGTTAATACTGTTGAGCAACTGTACCCAAGCAGCCTGTGCAACTACAAGATTCAAGAAGCCTTTAACAACGTTATAGTCTGCTACAGCCTTGCAGTTCTGCTTCAGCCATTCGCCTATCTCTGCTGCAGTATCCTCTGGTTTCTTCTTTGAAATCTTAAGAAATGGGAATACAACAAGTGTTAGACTTCCCTCAAACTCTTTCTTTGTCTTCTGCAGCTGCACCATCTTCTCTGGAACGTCCTGTCCGTAGAGTGCATTCACGGCTTGTTTCGCCGCACTGCTTATCTCGTTTAGTATATTCATATTCTGATATTTTTGTTTTATGCCTTATCCTCACATATTATAATAATTAGGATATAGGGCTGCAAAAATACAAAAAAATCCAACATTTTCACATCAATACTTGCAAAAATCAGTATTTTAGCCTATAAAAGGACTGCTACTGAGCTACATCCTACCCTGACCTGAATTAGTTCCGCTCGATTTTCCACCACCTTGCTTTACGTCATCGTTGTCAATGGAACGCTTAGTTTTCTTCACTCCTGCATCGAGTTTTCCTATACGATAGCTTATACCAAGAAGGAAATACCGTGTACATATCTTATACTGCACATTATATGCGAAATTCGCTCCTGCCATCTTGCTCTTATATTTGACATATCTGTTGAATGGGTTAGCACAAGCGAAAGTAACATTTAGTTTCTTATCCATGAACGATTTGCTTGCGGAGAAGTCGTAACTAAAGAACGCTCCGCTCTTTCCCTGCAGCATTACTCCTGATGTTTGTTTGTATGCCGATAACGAGAGAGTCCATGTTTTTGCTATCGTCTGCTGCACATTTGCCCACAGCGACATATTCCATCCGTGGTTCTTCTGCTCTTGTCCGTCTGTCAGATGGGTATAGCCGCCCCATATATTCATGGTTAAACGAGTGTTCTGCAAAGGATTCCAGTTTACGTATCCACTAAAGTTGACATTCTGCGTCTTACCCATATTATAATAGGTGGTATACATCACCTGCTTTCCTGTCGGGTTCTGAAGTCCGTTGATGTCGGTATCTACAACCATCTTCCGATACTTCTGTATGCTGTTGTTCGTAAAGCCGTAGCTCGTAGAGAAGCTATAGCTAAGCTTCTGCCCAAAGTTACTAAATTGCAAGTCAAAGGAATGTGTTTTCTCAGAATCGAGGTTTGAGTTTCCCTGACTTATACTCTCTGGAGAACTGTCGTCAATATAAGGATTAAGACACCATATTCCCGGTCGACTGATGCGCATCTTGTACGACAGCGAGAGGTTCATCATATCCGTGAACTTATATCCCAACTTCACAGAAGGCACGAGGTCATCAAAGTTTTTGCGAAAGTTATTACCCCTTCCTAATAGATATTTCACATCTTGCAGGGTATGTTCATAGCGCAGTCCGAAGCGTGTTGACCATTTTTTCAGCGACAATCCATAGCCGACATAAGCGGCTAGGATATCGTTGCGATGCTTGAAGTGAGAACTGCCATCTACATCATACACCTGTTCGCCGTCTCCATCTGTTGCGGAATCATACTTGTCGTTTGTTGATTTATTGTTTCTTAGAATGTATTTAGCTCCTACTTCAAACGTATGATACTTAGCGAAAGGTGTGGTATAGTCAAGTTGGAAGGTCTGTTCCGTACTATTTTGGCTACCATCAGTATCTTGATTCTTCAGTCTATTCAAGAAGTCCATCCACGATTCGCCTGCTTTCATCCCGTCATATCTTACTCTATATTTACTCGTATTAGGGCTTGACTCTATCCTATATGAGAATGTAAGCAAACGGTCTTTTACGCTAAACGAACGCTGATAATCCAGACCGCCACTTATATCATTATACGTATCTTTACTTAACACATTGCTTAAGTACCCGTAAAGATCTGTTAAAGAGGAAGGAACAAAGGTATTCGACTGCAATATTGTGTTTTGTTTTCTATAAAAACGATTAAGGGAGACTGATGCCGTAATAAGCCTCAACGTATCTATCTCATAACTTGTCTCAATGCTAGCCCCATGCCATTGGGTGTTTGGCTTAGCATTTATAGTTCCCGCAGTTTCTGTTGTTGCGTTACCACTATCATCAAATGTCGTTCTATCTGTATTGCCATACGACTTTCTGTCGTCTTGAAAACTGTTGTTATAATTAGCACTAACGGTAAATTTTCCTTTCTTTACCGTGGCGAACACACCACCGCCTATTCCGTAATCCCCCAAACGAAGCGATGCCGTAGCAGTATATCCCTCTGGTCCTTTGCCTTCTGTAATGATGTTTAGTATACCACCAACACCTTCTGCATCATATTTAGGTCCGGGATTTGTTATCACTTCTATCTTCTTGATACTCGTAGCTGGCATACTCTTCAATACCTCTTTTGGATTGTTAGACATCATATTGTTCGGTTTACCATTTACGTATATCTTAAACGAAGTGCTACCATTCACCTTTATATTATCCTGACCATCAACCGTAACCATTGGCACTTTCTTCAGCATGTCCATCACTGTGTTTACTTTCGACTCGGGATCGTCTTCAACACTATACGTCAACTTATCTACATCTGCCTTCACTAATGGTTTGTATGCCACTACCTCAACGCCCTTAAGTTCCGTCTTACTGTCTGTCAGCAACAACTTGCCCAAGTCTACTGTCTTCTTTCCCGCCTCCACTTGATACGTACGGCGAATGGTATTACGCCCCATAGAGCTTAAAATGAAAATGTATTTCCCCTCTCCTTTCGCCTCTATATTAAACTTACCATTTACATCCGTAACCGCCATTGCTACGGGTTTCTCTTCCGCACCATCCTTATATATACTTATCGTAGCATACGGTTCTCCCTTTTGAGTCAATGAATCCACCGCCTCACCTTGCACCCTATATGTCGTAGCCTTATTCTGCGCAAACAAACTCAACATCATTGCCACAGAAAACAATAACGTTGTAATCAGTCTTCTCATATTCATAACACTTTCAATTTTCTACTTCATTTTACTTAAACAGTACTGCCGACTTCTTCGACGAGCTACTCTTATTAGACGAAACAAACATACAATTTGATACACAGAACATACATTATTTATCATTTTTAACACTAAACTCCGGATAGACAATATAGCTCAGAATAAGCGTAATTATGACACACATTGACACAACAATACACTTTTTGCATAACATTTTGCAATTTATACAACAAAACTCTTGCGCATTAAATAAAATAATATACCTTTGCGCCAACATTAAAAACAGAATTAATATGAGAAAAACAAATTTACTACTTTCGTTATTGCTCTTGCCATTGACATCAACTATGTCTTTTGCACAAGACAAAGCATCTGGAGTGCCGTCTGTAGAAATTACTACACAAGGTCAACAAGATGAAGGAAGGCTTCTTACCTTCTATGTCTACACTAAAGAAAAAGGTATCTATGTTGATTTCGGAAACGGAAACACAAGAGAGTATCCGTGGGCTGGAAATCTATCTTTCTCTGACAGAACGTACGGAGAAACCATCAAAATCTATTCTCTCAGTGCCGACGACCCGATACAACTATTTAGTTGTTCTGACGACTCCATAAAGTCCATTAGCCTAAATGCTCCCGGACTTAAGATTTTAAGAGCATCAGGAAACCTGTTGACAGAGATTGACCTTACGAAATCGCCTCTACTTGAAGAGGTATATTTGAATAAGAACAATTTGTCTAAATTCAACTTCCCTGAAGGTACCGAACTTAAATACCTCGACGTTTCACAGAACAAGCTGGAAGCTATTGACGTCAGCAACAGTAACAAGATGGAATATCTCGATGCCTCTGTCAACAACATGCGAGCACCACTAAACCTGAAGTGGTCTACGAGCAAGACTATGAAGCACTTCGATATTTCGTGCAACATGTTCACCAATCTCGACAATATTCCGACATATTCCGACCTAGAATATTTCGCTTTTAACCATAACAAGATTAAAGTTGCCGACTTAACGAAATATCCAAAGCTTAAAACGCTGAAGATGCAATATAATACAAATCTGGCTTCTACAGATTTTTCTAAATGTCCCGACCTTCTTTATCTTGATGCAACAGGAACAAAGATTACCGATTTGAACCTTAAGAGCAACAAGAATCTCGAAACACTAAAAGCCTCTCTCCTTACTCTCTCCACACTTGACCTTACCAATTGTACAGAGCTAAAGAGTCTTACAGCAGAGAAATGTTACCTTAAAGAGTTTGACTTTTCAGCAAACACTAAGCTAAAGAATATCGACATTGCTGGCAATGAGCTTACAAAACTCGACCTTAGCAAGAACGTTATGTTGAACAATATCAACTGCAGCAGTAACAAACTTGAGACACTTGAGGTTGGACAACTCGCAAGTCTCGACACTTTGAACTGTTCTATCAACTACATCAAGGCTTTAGACATTTCAAAGAACACTGCACTAAAGAGTTTGAACTGCGCCTCTAATAATATTGCGGAACTCAACATAAAGAATTGTAA
>CAVKAH010000016.1:0-23666 GCA_963654095.1 Oscillospiraceae bacterium | reverse complement strand
AAGAGGTTCTTCCTGATTTTCTCGCTTCCTCCCTTGAATTTCTGTTGCATCTTTTTCTGCTCCTGATGAGTAGTGGTAAGCTCGTTTCGGAGTATCGATAGCGTGTTGTCAAGGTTCTTCTCCTTGAGCACCGCCATAGAGGGTAATGCGAAGAGAACCGTCAGTAGATAGATTATAAATAGTCTTTTTTTCATTCTGATTTGTTTATTTTCTGCAAAAATACTATTTTATTTATTCATAATGCTTATATTTGCCATGATTTTTTGCATCAAAGACTAAAAACGCAAACATAACAACGGATATTTTTAAAAGATATCTACAAAATGGGGTAACGCATTATGGATAAATTTTCAGATAATCTGCTCTTGATAGCAGATAGTGGCAGTACGAAGACAGATTGGTTCCTTCTTGATAGCAACACCCCTCTGCGGCATTTCTCCACTCAGGGCTTAAACCCTTTCCATCAGTCGGAAGAGGTGATGCTGGATATCGTTAAAGGCGAATTATATGTAGAGGCGTCGCAGACGTGTCCATGCATTTCGGATGTCGGTACGATACGCTTCTATGGAGCAGGCTGTAGGGGAGAGGCTATAGAAACTATGGGTAACGTGCTCAGCGAAGTATTCCCTCGCTGTACGATGATTATCGTGGGAAGCGACTTGCATGCTGCTGCTCATGCCCTGTGCGGTAATGACGAGGGTATTGCCTGCATACTTGGTACGGGTGCGAACTCGTGTTTGTACGACGGAAAAACGATAGTGAACAACGTGTCCCCACTTGGATATATTCTTGGCGACGAGGGGAGTGGGGCAGTGCTTGGCAAACTTTTCTTGAATGCTCTGTTTAAGGGAAATATGCCTGAGGCATTGCGTAAGGAATTCCTTGAGCAGCAGGGCTTGACAATAGATGATATTATCCGTAAAGTGTATCGTGAGCCGATGGCTAATCGCTGGCTTGCCTCTCTATCGCCGTTTATTCATGAACATCTTTATGTAGAGGAGGTTAAGAGTTTGGTGGTGAACAACTTTGTTGAGTTCTTCCGTAAGAATATCGACCACTATGAACGCCCAGATTTGCCCGTAGGAGCCGTTGGCAGTGTGGCATTTTATTATAGGGAACAGCTCGAAGAAGCAGCACGCATTTGTGGCTACACGCTTGGAAAAGTGATGAAAAGCCCATTTGGCGATATTGCCAGTAAGTTGTAGAGAATGGTTTATCAAGGTGTAGAGAATTGTTTATCAAGTTGTGGAGAACGGTTTAAAGTCGGCGTTTTTAACGATTTATTCACGTTTTCTTTATAGATTATAACTTAATTTATGTATCTTTGCACCTGATTTTGACAGTCAAATTTATTATTCTAATAAAATATTTATGTATTTTATCCTATTTATTACCGTTATCTTGACGGCAGTTGTATTGGTCGTTGGAGCATACGTAGTGGCAAAGCTCGTAGGTCCTCGCTCGTACAATCCCGTAAAAGGACAGCCTTTCGAGTGTGGTATACCAACGCGTGGCACATCATGGTTGCCGATGCACGTGGGCTACTATCTCTTTGCTATCCTTTTCCTGATGTTCGACATTGAGACAGTGTTCCTCTACCCTTGGGCTGTGGCAGTCAAGCAGTTTGGACCGATGGCTTTGTGTAGCATCGGCTTCTTCCTGTTAGTATTAGTGTTTGGCCTTGCATACGCATGGCGGAAAGGAGCGTTGGAATGGAAGTAAGAAAACCCGTTATCAAGAGTATTCCTTACAACGAGTTTAAGGACAACGAAACGCTCGAGAAGATTGTTGAGCAGCTACACGAAGGCGGATGCAACGTGGTGTTGGGTTCGCTCGATCAGGTAATCAACTGGGGACGAAGCAACTCCCTTTGGTCGCTAACCTTCGGTACATCATGCTGCGGAATAGAATTTATGTCAGTAGGATGTGCACGTTACGACTTCTCACGCTTCGGCTTCGAGGTAACACGTAACTCTCCACGTCAGGCAGACCTCATCATGTGTGCTGGTACAATTACCAACAAGATGGCTCCAGTGTTCAAGCGTCTTTACGATGAAATGGCTGAGCCTAAATATGTAGTAGCTGTAGGTGGATGCACCATCAGCGGAGGTCCATTCAAGAAGAGCTACAACGTGGTGAAGGGTATCAGCGAAATCGTGCCAGTAGACGTTTACGTGCCTGGCTGTCCTCCACGTCCAGAGGCAATCCTTTACGGTATGATGCAGTTGCAGCGTAAGGTAAAGGTAGAGAAATTCTTTGGTGGAGCAAACCACAAGATGACTAAGGAGGAGAAGGAACTATCAATGAGCAAAGGCGGACTTCGTGGCTTGAGCAACGAGAACCTTCAAGACTCAAAGCTCCTTGGTCATCCAGAGCCAATCATCGTTACAGACGTGCCTGCCGACTTTAAAGTGGGCGACTTGGCTAACGATACAGAGAAATCTCAAACCATATAATATAATAAGGTATAAGACATGAAACTGAATAACATAGAAATTACATTCGAAGACTTCGCCACCGAGATGGCAAAGCTGAAGAACGAGAAACATTTCGACTACCTTGTTACCATCATTGGTGAGGACTTCGGCGAAGAAGGACTTGGATGTATCTATATCCTTGAGAATACACAGAACAACGAACGTTGCTCTGTAAGAACAATAGCAAAGAAAGTAGACGGAAGCGACGTTATACCAACCGTTATAAACCTTTGGAAATGTGCCGACTTGCTTGAGCGTGAAGTGTTCGACTTCGTAGGCATCAAGTTCCTCGGACATCCTGACATGCGTCGTCTATTCCTTCGTACCGACTTTAAGGGATATCCTTTGCGTAAAGACTTCGATATGAGTCCTGAAGCAAACAAGTTCCCTGTAACAGACGAGCCTGAGACAGATTATACCATAGAGTATAACCTCGATGCCGACGGACATCTGACGGAGACAAAACATCGTATGTTCACCGATGATGACTATGTAGTGAACATCGGTCCTAACCACCCTTCAACACACGGAGTGCTTCGCTTGCAGACCGTAATAGACGGTGAGACAGTAAAGCGCATATATCCTCATCTGGGATATATACACCGCGGTATAGAGAAGATGTGGGAAGGTATGACATATCCACAGACACTTGCTCTTACTGACCGTCTGAACTACCTCTCGGCAATGATGCACCGCCACGCTCTCGTTGGCGTTATAGAAGAGGCTATGGGCATAGAACTGTCAGACCGTATACGCTATATCCGCACCATCATGGACGAGCTTCAGCGTATCGATAGCCACTTGCTCTTCCTCGGTTGTACAGCACAGGACTTGGGAGCACTCACAGCTTTCCTTTACTGTATGCGCGACCGTGAGCACGTACTCAACGTAATGGAGGAGACCACAGGTGGACGACTCATCATGAACTACTACCGCATCGGTGGTCTTCAGGCAGATATCGATCCGAACTTCGTGGAGAACACAAAGAAACTCTGTAAGTACCTTCGTCCGAAGATACAGGAGTATCTCGATGTGTTTGGAGATAACGTCATAACCCACAACCGATTGGTAGGCGTAGGACCGATGGACAAGGAAAACTGTATCAACTACGGCGTTACAGGTCCTGCAGGACGTGCAGCTGGATGGAAGAACGATACACGTAAACGTCATCCATACGACATGTACGACAAGGTGGAGTGGGAAGAAATAACCATGACGGGATGCGACTCTATGGATCGCTACTATGTGCATATCCAAGAGCTATATCAGAGTCTCAACATCATCGAGAAGCTCATCGATAATATCCCAGAAGGCGAGTTCTACATCAAGCAGAAACCAATCATCAAGGTGCCAGAAGGTCAGTGGTACTTCTCCGTAGAGGGAGCCAGTGGCGAGTTTGGTGTCTATCTCGACTCACGTGGCGATAAGAGTCCATACCGAATGAAGATGCGTCCTATGGGACTCACCCTTGCTGGTGCTCTCGACCCAATGCTTCGTGGTCAGAAGATTGCCGACCTCATCACTACAGGTGCTGCCATCGACTTCGTCATTCCAGACCTTGACAGATAACAATAACATTAAACATTAAGCATTATAAGAAATGTTTGACTTTAGTATAGTAACAACATGGTTCGACGCTCTTCTCCGTCAGACACTCGGTCTGGGAGATTTCCTGTCGATACTTATCGAGTGCGTGCTCGTAGGCGTACTGCTCCTTGTGGGCTATGCCGTGCTGGCAATCATCTTGATATTCATGGAGCGTAAGGTGTGCGCCTACTTCCAGTGCCGTCTTGGCCCTATGCGAGTAGGTCCTTGGGGTATATTCCAGGTGTTCGCCGATGTGCTCAAGATGCTCATCAAGGAAATCTTTGTAGTAGACAAAGCCGATAAGCTGCTCTATTTCATAGCTCCTTTCCTTGTTATCATCGCTTCAGTAGGCACATTCTCGTTCCTACCATGGAACAATGGTGCAGAGGTGCTCAACTTCAATGTGGGCGTGTTCCTCCTTACCGCAGTGTCGAGTGTAGGCATCATCGGAATGTTCCTTGCAGGATGGGCAAGTAACAACAAGTATAGCGTCGTGTCAGCGATGCGTGGTGCCGTTCAGCTCATCTCTTACGAGATGTCTCTCGGACTGTGCCTTATTACAGCAGTAATCCTCACAGGTACTATGCAGGTGTCTGGTATCGTAGAAGCACAGACAGGTCCATGGAACTGGCTCATCTTTAAAGGACACATACCTGCCATAATAGCTTTCCTCGTGTTCCTCGTAGCAGGTAACGCAGAGGCAAACCGTGGTCCGTTCGACTTGGCAGAGGCAGAGAGTGAGCTTACCGCTGGTTACCACACCGAATATTCGGGTATGGGCTTCGGTTTCTACTATCTGGCAGAATATCTAAACCTCTTCGTTGTATCAGGTGTAGCAACAGCCGTATTCCTTGGTGGCTGGGCACCGATAAACATTGGTATCGAAGGCTTCGACGCTGTAATGAACTACATCCCAGGCATCGTATGGTTCTTGGGTAAGACATTCGCTGTTGTATGGCTTCTGATGTGGGTACGCTGGACATTCCCTCGTCTTCGTATCGACCAGATACTGAAGCTTGAGTGGAAATACCTCATGCCTCTATGTCTCATCAACCTCGTGCTTATGACAATCGTTGTGGCATTCGGTTGGCACTTTTAAATAAAAGGAGGAAATAAAAGATATGGAAGATAACAAGAAATCATATTTCGGAGAAATAGGTTCAGCGATGAAGACTCTCGCTATCGGTATGAAGACCACCCTCGTGGAGTATTTCACACCAAAGAGCACAGAGCAGTATCCAGAGAACCGTAAGACCACTCTCCATGTGTCGGCACGCCACCGCGGACGTCTTGTCTTTACTCGTGATGAAAACGAGAACTACAAGTGTGTGGGCTGTACATTGTGCGAGAAGGCTTGTCCTAACGACACAATAAAGATAACTACCGAGATGGTGGAAGACCCTGAGACGGGTAAGAAGAAGCGCAAGCTCGTAGACTATCAGTACGACCTTGGCGACTGTATGTTCTGCGAGTTGTGTGTCAACGCCTGCAACTTCGGAGCAATCCATTTCACCAACGACTTCGAGAACGCAGTGTTCGACCGCAATAAGCTCGTTATGCATCTCGACAAAGAGATATATAAGGGTGGCAGTCTGCCAAACCTCATCGATGGTGGAGCACCGTTGGAGATAGGAAAGTTTAACACCAAAACGAAATAAAGGAGGACAGTAGAAAATGGCTAATATAATAATGTTTGGCATTCTCGCTGCAATAATCTTAGGTTCAGCGATAATGTGTGTGGCAACAAAGCGTATCATGCGTGCAGCCACATTCCTGCTCTTCGTCCTCTTTGGCGTAGCGGGACTATATTTCATACTCGACTACACATTCCTTGGCGCAGCCCAGATAAGCATCTATGCTGGAGCCTTGACGATGATGTATATCTTCGCCATACAGCTCGTAGGCAAGCGCACCCTTCAGGGACTCGTGGAGCACGTTAAGGGAAGTAAGGCTCTTGGTGCAGCCCTTGTAACGGTGGTAGGTTTCATCACCGTAACGCTTGTTCTGCTCAAGAACAATTTTCTGTTCAGAGCTTGCGAGGTTGCCGATAAGGAAGTGCCAATGGACGTGATAGGTACAGCCCTTGTGGGAAGCGACAAGTATCAGTACGTCCTGCCTTTCGAGTTTATCTCAGTATTCCTTCTTGCATGTATCATAGGAGGAATTGTTGTAGCACGTAAAGAAAAGGAGGATAAGAAATAGTTATGGTACCAGTAGAATGTTATTTCGTGCTTAGCGCACTTTTGTTCTTCATCGGCGTATATGGCTTTGTAACACGCCGTAATCTTATAGCTATGCTTATCTCCGTAGAGCTTGTGCTGAATGCTGTAGACATCAACTTTGCGGCTTTCAACCGTTTGCTCTTCCCAGGAGAGTTTGAGGGCTTCTTCATGACGCTCTTCTCAATGGGAGTAAGTGCTGCAGAGAGTGCAGTGGCTATAGCAATAGTAATCAACGTTTACCGCAATTTCCACAGCGATCAGGTGAACAGTATTGAAAACATGAAATATTAATAAAGCGTTATGGATTATACATATTCATTGTTAATACTTCTCTTGCCATTGTTGAGCTTCCTCGTCATTGGCTTGCCCGACTTTGCGGGAAACAAGTATGCATGGTCGCATAAGACTGCTGGACTTATTGGAACGTGTTCCATCGGACTGGTAACGGTACTGAGCTACATCACAGCCTTCCAGTACTTCACTGCTCCTCGTCTGGCTGACGGAACTTTTGCGACTGTCGTACCATATAACGTTACGTGGCTTCCTCTTGGAGCATTACATTTCGACTTGGGAATACTCTTAGACCCAATCTCCGTGATGATGCTCATCGTGATATCCACTGTCAGCTTCATGGTACACATCTATTCATTCGGTTATATGCACGGTGAGAAAGGATTTCAGCGTTACTACGCCTACCTCTCTCTCTTTACCATGTCGATGCTCGGACTTGTCGTTGCCACAAACATCTTCCAGATGTATATGTTCTGGGAGCTTGTGGGAGTAAGTTCATATCTGCTCATTGGTTTCTATTATGGTCTTCATGCTGCCGTTCATGCCAGCAAGAAAGCATTTATCGTAACCCGTTTTGCTGATATGTTCTTCCTCATCGGTATCCTCATCTTCGGATACTATACAGGAAGCTACAACTTCTCGTTTACAGGCGAGATAACTTATGGTGAAGGGGCACAGATATTCACTAATGTTGATACAGCACGTGCCGTAGCAGCAGGTGGATGCATATTGCCAACAGCATTGGTACTGATGTTCATCGGTGGTGCTGGTAAGTCAGCGATGTTCCCACTCCACATCTGGTTGCCAGATGCTATGGAAGGTCCAACTCCTGTATCAGCCCTTATTCATGCTGCTACGATGGTCGTAGCTGGCGTAGTGCAGATAGCACGTCTGTTCCCTATATGGATAGAATATGCACCTCAGGCAATGGAGATAGTAGTATACGTAGGAGCTTTCACTGCGTTCTATGCAGCAGCCGTAGCGTGTGCTCAGAGCGACATTAAGCGTGTCCTCGCTTTCTCCACAATCTCTCAGATAGCATTCATGATGGTAGCCCTCGGCGTATGTATGCCAGGACATCATGGTGCGGTGCTCGACAATCATGCTCAGCTTGGTTATATGGCATCATTGTTCCACCTCTTCACTCACGCCATGTTCAAGGCTTGCTTGTTCCTTGGTGCAGGATGTATCATCCATGCTGTACACTCTAACGAGATGTCAGCAATGGGAGGACTGAAGAAGTATATGCCAATCACTCACGCCACATTCCTCATCTCATGCCTTGCCATTGCAGGTATACCATTCTTCTCTGGCTTCAGCTCAAAGGATGAGATTATCACAGCATGCTTTGAACACTCATCGTTCATTGGCTGGTGGATGACAGGCGTTGCTGCAATGACAGCGTTCTATATGTTCCGTCTATACTACGGTATCTTCTGGGGAACAGAGAACAAAGAGCTTCATGCAGAACACACACCTCATGAGGCACCTATCACAATGACTTTCCCACTCATCTTCCTGAGCATCATCACCGTGGGTGTTGGTGTGTTCACCACACTTGGTGGTTTCCTCGGTTGGAGTTGGACGAGCTTCGGTGAGATAGTCTCTGCAGCAGGCACAGCCTACACCGTACATTTCGACCCACAGGTGGCAGCCACTTCAACGGTTATTGCCATCATTGCCATAGCACTTGCCACCTATATATATAAAGGTGAGAAGCAGCCTATTGCCGACAAGCTGTATGCAGCGTTCCCACGTTTGCATCGTTGGGCATACAAGCGTTTCTACATGGACGAGGTGTATATGTTCGTAACTCACAAGATACTGTTCCGTTTCGTCAGCAAACCAATCCAGTGGATAGACGAGCACGTTATCAACGGCTTGATAGACTTCACGGCATGGGGAGCCAACGAGGCAGGCGAGAGCTTGCGTCCATGGCAGAGTGGCGATGTTCGTCAGTATGCCGTATGGTTCCTTACGGGCACAGTAGCATTAACATTAGTATTACTTAGCATTTTATAATCAAGAGATATGAGTATATTAAGTGTATTCGTAGTAATCCCGGTATTGATGCTGCTCGGCCTTTGGGCTGCTCGCGACGTCAAGCAGGTACGCACGGTGATGGTCATCGGATCATCCTGTCTGTTGGCAATGTCAATATGGTTGACATTCCATTTCATTGGAGAGCGTGCTGCCGGAAATACAGATGAGATGATTCTTCAGGCATCCACGGTATGGTTCGCTCCATTGCACATCAGCTATGCAGTGGGAGTAGACGGCATATCAGTAGTGATGCTATTGCTTTCAAGCATAATAGTGTTTACAGGCACATTTGCTTCATGGAAGCTTCAACCACTCACCAAGGAGTTCTTCATGTGGTTCACCCTGTTGTCTACAGGAGTGTATGGCTTCTTCATCAGCATAGACCTCTTCACGATGTTCATGTTCTACGAGGTAGCCCTAATCCCTATGTATCTGCTTATCGGCTACTGGGGTTCAGGTCGTAAGGAGTATGCAGCCATGAAGCTCACCCTGATGCTTATGGGCGGTTCTGCCCTTATCATCTTGGGCTTGGTGGGAATATATTTCTTCAACGGAGCTTCAACGATGAACATCCTTGAGATAGCTCACCACAACAACATCCCTGCAGCGGTACAGAACTGTCTGTTCCCGTTTGTGTTTATCGGCTTCGGAGTGTTGGGAGCTTTGTTCCCATTCCACACATGGTCGCCTATCGGTCATGGATGCGCCCCTACGTCGGTGTCGATGTTGCACGCTGGAGTGTTGATGAAGCTTGGAGGCTACGGATGTTTCCGTATTGCCATGTTCCTGCTTCCTCACGCTGCTCAAGACTTGGCTTGGATATTCCTTATCCTCACAACAATTAGCGTTGTCTACGGAGCATTCTCGGCTTGCGTTCAAACAGACTTGAAGTTCATCAATGCCTATTCATCGGTATCCCATTGCGGACTTGTGCTTTTCGCTCTATTGATGATGACAAAGGTGAGCTGTACGGGAGCAATCCTCCAGATGTTGTCTCACGGATTGATGACAGCCTTGTTCTTTGCCCTTATCGGTATGATATACGGTAGAACTCACACACGTGATATTCGCAAGCTTGGTGGACTGATGAAGATTATGCCATTCTTGTCGGTAGGCTACGTAATAGCAGGTCTTGCCAACTTGGGTCTTCCGGGCTTCTCAGGCTTTATTGCCGAGATGACAATCTTTAGCGGTTCGTTCGAGAATCCTGATTTGTTCCATCGCTGCTGCACTATCATCGCCATCACGTCGATAGTAGTAACAGCCGTTTACATCTTGCGTACCGTAGGCTTCATCCTCTTCGAGAAGGTGAAAGACGAGCACTACCTCACGCTTACCGATGCTACATGGGACGAGCGTTTTGCTGTCTGCTGCCTTATCTTCTGTGTAGCAGGCTTAGGTTCATTCCCATTCTGGGCAAGCAATGCTATAAGTGATGCAGTAGCACCAATTCTGAATGTAGTAACAAACTTCTAATAAACCAGTAGGACAATAAACAATATGGATTATAGTCAGTTTTTTAATATGATACCAGAGGCTGGTCTTATAGCTCTCCTGGTAATACTGTTCCTTGCCGACCTCATTATGAGCGGTGAGAAGAAACGCTGTGCTTTGAGTCTGCTCACAGGTGCCCTGCTGGTGTGCCAGATGGGCGTATGCTTCATAGCAGAGCCAGCCGAAGCCTTCGGTGGAATGTATGTATCAACGCCCGCAGCCAATGTGATGAAGGTTATCCTTACGGCAGGCACGTTCATCGTGCTTGTAATGTCGCAGTCGTGGCTGGAGCGTAAAGATGTTCAGAACAAGTCGGGCGAGTTTATGATGCTTCTCGTAAGCACCCTGCTCGGTATGTATATGATGATATCGTCGGGCCACTTCCTGATGTTCTTCCTCGGTCTTGAGATGGCAAGTGTGCCAATGGCGTGCCTTGTAGCTTTCGATAAGTTCAAGCAGCAGTCGGCAGAGGGAGCAGCCAAGTTTATCCTCACCGCCACATTCTCAAGCGGTGTGATGCTCTATGGCATGTCGTTCATCTACGGTGCTGCAGGCACACTCTATTTTGATGATGTAGCAAAGGCTCTCAGTGCCACACCGTTGGCAATTATGGGACTCGTGTTCTTCTTCAGCGGACTGGGCTTTAAGATAAGTCTTGTGCCATTCCACTTTTGGACTGCCGATACCTATCAAGGTGCTCCAACTCCCGTTACGGGCTACCTCTCTGTAGTATCCAAGGGAGCAGCTGCCTTTGCTCTTATGACGATACTTATGAAGGTGTTTGCACCTCTCACGGAGTATTGGGAGTATCTGATGTATATCGTTATCCTCCTGACAATCACCGTAGCCAACCTCTTTGCCCTTCGTCAGAAGGAGCTAAAACGCTTCATGGCGTTCAGCTCAATCTCTCAGGCTGGATATATCATGCTTGCTGCTGTGGGCAACAGTGCTATGGGTCTTACAGCCCTGATGTACTACGTGCTTATCTATGTGGCAGCCAACATGGCGGTGTTCACCGTAATCAACGTAGTGGAGACACGTGGTGGTGGTTCTACAAAGATGAACTGCTACGATGGGTTCTACACCACCAACCCTAAGCTCTCGTTCCTGATGACTCTTGCTCTGTTCTCCCTTGCGGGAATACCTCCGTTTGCGGGAATGTTCTGCAAGTTCTTCGTCTTCATGGCAGCAGCCGAGGGTGGCAGCACATTGGCTTATGCCGTAGTGTTCATAGCGTTGTTAAACACTGTGCCATCGCTCTACTACTATCTGAAGATTGTGAAGTGTATGTACATCAACAAGACTGATGAGCCTCTGCCTTATTTTAAGAGCGATGCGAGCACACGTGCTGCCCTTGCTCTCTGTACGGCTGGCGTATTGCTCTTCGGTGTATGCAGTTGCGTTTACGACTGGCTTGCTGCAGCTGCGGGGTTCTAATTCAGAGTTTAGAGTTTAGAATTTAGAATTTAGAGCTTAGAATTCAGAGTTTAGAATTCAGAATTTAGAGCTTAGAATTCAGAATTTAGAGTTTAGAATAGAATGTCATGATGAAGCAAAAAGACCTTTCTATCTTTATGAGAACGATACTTATGTCGGTGTTCATGCTGCTCTGTGGCGTGTCAGCTATGGCAGATGATGATACGTCTTCGTCAACTGATGTGTCGAAGACCATTACGCTGGAACAGGCGGGCAAGCTGTCGAGCTACATATCTTCTGACGATGAGACCAAGATTACCCACCTTAAGGTGTCTGGTCCAATCAACTCCGACGATATTGATATTTGTGCAAAGATGTCAAGGAACTATGCGTTGAGTGTCTTAGACTTGTCTGAAGCCACTGCAACAAAAGAGGATTTGATAGGCATGCACTGTTTTAATAAAGCTGTAAAGCTTACGAGAGTGAGCCTTCCTCAAGGCATCACGAGCATTGGCAACTATGCGTTCCAAGAGTGCGAGAGTCTTACTTCTATCATCATCCCCGAAACCGTAAAGAGCTTTGGCTGTAATGCCTTCTGGCTATGTACAAGCCTTCCGTCTATCACTATCCCCGATGGTGTAACGGTAATACCCAGTTGTCTGTTCAAAAGCTGCAAAGCCCTCACGTCATTTAAGATACCTGATAGCGTTACGGGCATTGGCGACGAAGCGTTCCGAGGATGCTACCAGCTCGGTTCTATCACCATTCCAGACAAAGTTACGGGCATTGGCAAGACAGCCTTTCAGTCATGCTATAAGCTCGCTTATGCCTCCATCTCCGAAAGCGTTACCAGCATAGGGGATGAAGCGTTTAAGAATTGCTCTGATCTCGTATCTGTTAATATCCCCAGTGGCATTACGACGCTTAATAAGAGTGTGTTCGAAGGGTGTTACCATCTTACGTCTATCACCATTCCCGATGGCGTAACCACCATTGGTAATTCAGCGTTTAAAGACTGCACCCATTTAGCTTCGGTAAACATTCCCGATGCAGTGGAGACCATTGGTGAGAATGCGTTCAAGAATTGTAGAGCTTTGTTTACTATTGAGCTTTCCGATGCACTTACTACCTTAGGCACTACAGCCTTTGCCGATTGCACGAACTTGAGGAAGGTAACGCTGCGTAGCAATGCCTTGCCAACCAACTGTGCAGAGGACGTGTTCAATAACGTTACTCTCTCAAACGCCACGCTGTGCTGCGCTCCGAAGCTGAAGACTACCTGTACTTCTACAGCCCCTTGGTCGGGCTTCGGCACGTATGATATCTCCACCGTAACCCTCATAGGCGATAAGCGATTGGCTGACTATCTGTCTGACGATGATAAGACCTCGCTCACCTCGCTGAAGGTGTTGGGAAAGCTCGCTTCTGCCGATATCTCGGTGTTGGCAGAGATGTCGAAGGAGTCGGGAGCACTTACCACTATCGACCTTTCGGGAGCCACCGTAGCCTCTACCAACGTGATAGGCGATCAGGCGTTCAACTCTTGTAAGAAGCTAACCACCATCCGCTTGCCTCAAGGCATCACGAGCATTGGTTCTAAAGCCTTCTGCTATTGCGACGCTCTATCGTCGATCATCTTCCCAGAGGGCGTTACAAGCCTTGGCACGTCAGCTTTTGACCAATGTACAAGTCTTACAGCTATCGACCTCCCAGAGTCTCTGACGACGCTTGGCAATGGTGTGTTCAGTAGAAGCGGTCTGGTATCCATCACTATCCCCGATAATGTTACTAACCTCGAGAACTCCACGTTCTCTAGTTGCGAGAGCTTAACGAGCGTTACCCTTGGCAATAAGCTGACGAGGATTGGTAGCTATGCGTTCATGTATTGCTCAAATCTTACCACAGTAAACATCCCCGAGACTGTATCCCAAATAGGCTCTCAAGCCTTTTATGTCTGTAAGAACTTGTCATCACCCATCACCATCCCCGATGGCGTGAAGAAGATTGGAGATGAGACATTCCGTGAGTGTAAGGCTTTGACATCCGTAACCATTGGCAAGAACGTAACGAGTATCGGTAGCAGTGCGTTCTCTTCTTGCACCAGTCTGTCCTCTATCGTCATCCCCGATGCTGTAACATCGATTGGTAAGTCAGCATTCCAGTCGTGTACAAGTCTCAACTCCGTTACTATCTCTGCCAAGATATCGAAGATAGACCAATACGCGTTCTATGAATGTTCCAGCCTGAATACGGTTACCTTGAGGTGTGATGCTCTGCCAACATGCGGTGAAAAAGCCTTCAAGAAATCATATTACTACGATACATATCCCTCAACATTGTATTGCAAGGGAGCGGTGCTTGCCGAGTGCAGGAAGACAGCCCCATGGAGCAGCTTCGGCTCTATAAAGCCCACCGACTATCGTATAACCCTCTCCAGCGCAGAGATTGCCACCAATTGTGCTCCCTACGACATCGACTTCACTGATGCCTCGGGCATAAAGGCATATATCGCAGTGGGCTTCAACCCCGACGACGGTAAGGTGCTGCTCACGAGCATTTCCCACGTACCAGCAGGAACAGGATTTTTGGTGAAGGGCACTGAAGGGACATACGACATAACGGCAGCCTCTACCATGTACACCTATGCCAACCTGCTCGTTGGCGTTACGGAGGAGACCTCGCTGCCAGCAACCGACGGCTCTTACTCCAACTACGTGCTTGCCAATGGCGACAACGGTGTGGGCTTCTATGCCCCTGCTGATAATTACACCCTTGCTGCCAACAAGGCTTACCTGCATGTGCTCACGAGTGTGTCGGGTGCAAAGAGCGTTATCGGGCTTACCTTCGATGATGAGGGCGACACTACGGGCTTCATCCCTGTACAAGACCTCACGAAGCATACCAGCACCGACAGCAGCTCTGCCGTTTACAACCTCCAGGGGCAGCGTCTGCGAGGGTTTGCCAAGGGCTTGAACATCGTTCGTGGCAGGAAGATATTTATTAAATAATCTCATATTAGTTAATTGTTTAATATTGAAGAAGGAGTAGTACGGTTTTCTCTGTGCTGCTCCTTCTGCTTTTTTTATGCGTTATGCGTTATACATTATGCGTTATACGTTATACGAATTACAGTATTCGTTTCACACACACACACACACACTTAGGCTTTCGTCCGTTCTTTTTATTTCATACACGAAGCCATCCCGAGCGTAGTGGCAATGGCAGTGAGAATACTTATCGCCACTTGCAGTATCGTTTTCCACGTGTTATTTTTCATCTCTCTTTCCTTTCTTTTTTTCTTTAACATGAATGACCATGAATAACTCACGAATTATCAAAAAACAATTTATGAAAAATTCATGTATAATTTATGGACATTCATGTTTTTAAATGAAATTAATGTTTATACCTCCTCACTCACGGTGCTTTCGTCAGCATCAGCCTCCGTCTTTTTAGAGCCCACGATAACGGTAGCCCTCTTGAGCGTAGCTTCGAGTTTCTTAGACGATAGCGAGCCAGTGCTACGAGCCAGCAAGCGCACGCTCTTTACGTTCTCCTGTACCGTAAAATCCTCCTCCGATGCAGCACCACCAGGAGCATTCTTAATGCCCACGCTGAAGATGGCGAGGTCAGGAATCTTAACGCTCTTTCCGTCGAGTATCAGTTCCTTGATGCAGGTTACCATATCGGTGAGGATACCCTTGAGCACTCCCGACGTGTACGGACTGTTGTGGGCTGCCATGTGGTCGGCGAGCTTCTCTACGTCTATGATTTCCTCCTTTACAGGGTATGCAAACCACTTGTTGTTCACTTTGCTCTCTGGGTTCTTTATCTGTTTCAATACATACTTAATCATACTTTTTTTTCCTTTCTTTCTTTTGTTTTGTTTTCGATTTCTTCTTCGGTTGAGAGAGAGTGTGTGTGTGTGGTGTGCGACTGCATATTTAAGTTGTACGTTGAAAATTGTCGAGCCGTCCCTCTCACACTCTCTTTCTTTCTTTCTCTCCTTAGAAGTCTTTTCTTTTTCTTACTGTTACTGTTAATACTCTCTCTCTGTTTGTTTGTTTGTTTCAAACAAGAAGTCGGGGCGTGTGGCTTGTGGCAGCTGCAGACGGAGCTTTATCCTTTCCCGGGCAAGAAAAATTTCCGCCTTATACGAGCCGTTTCCCTCTTTTAGAACATCTTTTCTGATGTTTTTCTTGTTCTTCTTAAGTACACTGCAAAGTTACGACATCCCAAAACCTCACTTATACTTTCCTATACTTTCCTATACTTTCACACGAAAAAAAACGAAAAAAAATTGTTTTTCCTATGAAAAGAGGTAGGTTTTTCCTTAGAAATTAGAGTTTAGAGTTTAGAATTTAGAGTTTAGAATTTAGAGTTTGGAATTAGAGTTTAGAGGGAGAGTTTAGAGGGAGAGTTTAGAGGGGAGAGCTTAGAGTTTAGAGGGGAGAGTTAAGAGTTTAGAGGCTCTCACACCGCATACAACGGCACGCAGAAGAGCTGCTCCTGCTTCTTATAGGGGAGCATGGAGAACCTTACGGCTTGAAGGTCGGGAGTGGAATGTAGCAGGGTCGTCAGTGAGTTGGCTCTTACGTTCCCCTCGGCTTTCACCTCTATCGGCAGGAGATGCCCCTGGTGCTGAATAACGAAGTCGAGCTCCAAGCGTGAGTCGTCGGTCTTGTGATAATAGATGGGGGCTATGCTGCGACTTTTCATCTCCTGCAATACATACTGCTCGGTCATCCCTCCCTTGTATTCAGAGAAAATCAGGTTGCTTACAAGCACCTGTGCGGGGGCGGTGTCTACCATGGCTCCTAGCAGCCCTACGTCTACGAGGTAGAGCTTGAACACGGAGAACTCCTCGTAGATGCTCAGGGGGAGTGCGGGCTTGGTGCATCTCGCCACTTTGTAGAGCAGTCCTGAGTCGATGAGCCATTCTATGGCAACCTCAAAGTCTTTTGCCCTCGCTCCCTGTCTAAGTGCGCCATAGATAAACTTCTTGTTGTCCTTAAACAGTTGCGAGGGGATGCTCCTCCATACCATGCGTATCCTTTCTATCTGCTCCTTGGGGGCGTGCTTCGAGAAGTCTCGCTCATAGCCCTTGAGAATTTCCTTTTGTATGCGGCGCACCTCTTGCAAGGCTCCGCTTTCTACGTATTTCTTTACTACCTCTGGCATTCCGCCCACATAATAATATTGGCGAAGCAGGTCTACGTATTTGTCGTGCAAGAGGTTGGTTACGTCGAAGTTCTTCTCCTCCAAGAGCTGAAAGGCTTGCCTCTCGCCCTTGGCTAAGAGAAACTCTCCGTAGCTCATGGGATAGATGTCTATCTCGTTTACCTTGCCCACGGGGTACGACACGTCGTGATGTAGCGATATGCCCAATAGCGACCCTGCCACGGCAATATGATATTCGGGTGCGTTCTCGCAGAAATACTTAAGAGCCTCGATGGCTTCGGGTATCTCTTGCACTTCGTCAAGGATGATGAGCGTATCGCCTGGCGTGATGTCCACGTGCGTCAGTGCGCTGAGGGAAATAAGTATTCTCTCCACGTTGAAATCTTTCTTGAAGATTTGCTCCACGAGAGGGTTTTTCCTACAGAGCAGATAGGCTTCTTTCTTATATTCCTGCTTGGCGAATTCTCTGAGTGTCCATGTCTTGCCCACTTGTCTGGCACCATTCATTATAAGAGGTTTCCTGTCCGTACGCTCTTTCCATTCCTTAAGTTGTTGTAATACAAGTCTTTCCATACGCTTCGTTACATTTTTCTGCACATAAAAACGCAGCACCGCTACATTTTTCTGCACTTATTTCTGCTGCAAAGATACATTTTTCTGCGGATAATTGTGCTTGGTTAATACTTTTTTTGAGTTTAGAGGGGAGAAGTTAGAGTTTAGAATTTAGAGGTTAGAGGGGAGAACAAGCGTGCGTGTTTTTTTGTCATACAAGCCTGTTTTTTGGTTGAAATATAAAATATTTTGTATATTTGCACATGAATTATAAACAATAAAAACTAAACTCAAACTCCTAACTCTAAACTCTAAACTCTAAACTCTAAACTCCTAATTTCTAATTCTTGTAATCAACCCCGTGCCTGTCGAGGGCTGTGCGAATGCTCATTGCCACGTGATAGGCTAGTTTTACGGGAACGGCGTTGCCTATCATCTTGTATCCCATATTAACGTCGGTGTAGAGGAATACGTGGTTGTCGGGGAATGTTTGTATGCGGGCTACTTCTCTCACTGACATTCTCCTGTATAGATGTTCCTTGCCTGGTACAAATATCTGTTTGTTCTTTTCCACCTTTATCATCTTTGGGGCTTGTGGGTGGAGCTGACATTGCCGTCCGCTAGCCTGCACGGTGAAGCCTGGCTCGTCCCATCCTCTCACTCTGTTGCGGGATAGGAAGATTGGGGAATATGCTCCTATGAAGTATTCGTGGTTGGCCACGGCACATCTGTTGCCATTCGTCTTGTTCTTTTCCAAGGCGGGGATTACGTTGTCTTTCAGGTCCCAGATACATTCGCGCAGCGTGGGCTTGTGCTTGCAGGGCTGGGGATATTCGAAGTCGTGGATGTTCAGATCTTTACGGAAACCGATGTAGAACACTCGGTCGCGGTCTTCTGGCACATCGTAATCGTTGGCGTTTAGCATCTTTAGATTTACGTCGTATCCTGCTTCGTCGAAGAGCTGCATAAAGCCTCTTACGGCTTCGGTATGGCGTTTTGCCAACATTCCTGATACGTTTTCTGCTACGAAGAATAATGGCTGAACGGCTTTCAGTATGCGGATATATTCATAGAAGAGTTGTCCTCGGGCGTCGTCTATTCCTTTTAGGCTTCCTGCTTCGCTCCATGATTGGCATGGCGGGCCGCCTATGATGCCCGTAACGTGGTCTGGAAATGCGCTCTCTTTCACGCATCTTATGTCGCCCTCTATCAGACGGGTGTGGGGGAAGTTTGCCTTAAAGGTGGGACAAATCTTTTTGTCGTATTCGTTTGCTATTATGGTGCGAAATCCTGCATCGTGAAAACCTTTGTCAAGTCCGCCCGCTCCTGAGAATAAGCTTATTAAATCCATTATTGTTGTAATGCTAAAATTGTTTTTTTTCTTGAGAGTCTTACCATTTGCAATTATACTTGATGTTTACCTCGGCTGGTATCCCTACGATTTGTATGTCAAACTTCAGCGATGTCTCTACGGCTTCGTTTGCGTTGTGAATACGGAAGGAGAACTGCCACCCTCCATCAAAGCACATTAGGATGGTGGTCTTGCTGTTGGGCTTTAATCCGATGTGCAGTAGCGTGGTGGGAAGGTCGATGGCTGGTATTTTTATCTTCGGCTCTTGCGTCTTGCTCGAGTCATAGTCCCTGTTTTATCTTTTTATTTCTTATTCAATTACTGCTTCAATTACTGCTTCAATTACTGCTTCAATTACTGCTTCAATTACTGCGTACTGCTATAATTGTTCCTTTCTCTTGATATATACAAAGGTATGAAGATTTCATAAAAAACACGAACGTATTCGAGTTTTTTAGAGTTTAGAGTTTTAGATTTTAGAGTTTAGAAGATAGAATTTAGTTTTTGGGGAGGTTAGAGTTTAGAGTTTAGAATTTAGAATTTAGTTTTTGGCTTCTAAACTCTCTCCTCTAAACTCTAACCTCTAAATTCTCTCCTCTAAATTCTCTCCTCTAAATTCTAAACTCTAACCCCTAACCTCTAATTCTAAGAAGTAGAAGTAACGCTACGGCTCGCCCAGATACTGGATGATGAGCTTTACTTCGAGGGGGGAGAAGAGGCGTTGGGTGGTTACGTAGTGGAGCCCGTGGAGCTGCTCCATGAGCTCAGGACAGCGGTTTATCCAGCGCATCAGGTGGTGGGTGGCTACCGAGGTGCTCCTCGCCTCGGGGAAATACTTGCGGGCGAGCTCTGCCTTGGTGTAGGAACGTATGGCGAATTCTTTGTTTTCTTCTTTGTGCATATTCTAAATTCTAAACTCTAAATTCTAAATTCTTAACTCTAAACTCTAATTCTCTAAAGAGTAGTCTTTGGCTCCTCTAAGGTGGTACTTTGCGGTGTGTGGGGATATACTTTGCGGTATACGCCGTAGCGCACTGGCTCTAGGATGCGATACACGTTGGCGAAGCGACTGAGCAGACGATTGGCAGTTCTGGGGGAGGTCCCCGCTTCTTTTGCTATGGCGAGGAATTCGCTTGCTTTAAACTCTTCGTTGGGCAGCATGTTGTATACTTTTAGCTCGTCGGGCTTTATCTCTATGCCGATGCGCGAGAAGGGGTTGTCGTCGTCTTTGGCGAGAACGGCGTACACACGGGTGGTGTGGTTCAGAAGGCAGCTTACGATGGTGAGTGCCGACTGAAAGTCCCGGTCGTCGCAGGGCAAGGCTCGCTCGTCGGGGCGGAAGATGCCCTCGGTATGCTGTTCTGCTGGTATGGCTGCCCATTCGGAGAGGCGGCGCAGGGTGGTTAGCACCATGGCGTAGCGAAAGGTCTCGAGGGCGAGGCGGTAGATGAAGGCTGATATGCCGCTGCCGAGCAGGGCGTATTGCTCCTCGAGCATGTGGGCGAAGGTGGCGAGAAACTGCTTCTGCTGCTGACTGCTCATTACGAATTGGAGGGGTTGCCCCGTGCGCTCCTGTAGCTCGTGGTAGAGGGGGAGGAATTGGTCGCCCATCTGGCGGTAGGTCTCTTCGAGGGGCTGGCTCTGACGGGCGAAGACGTTGTGGAATTCGGCTCTCTCTTCGGGCATTTCGTAGAAGAGGATGCGGCTGCCGAGTCCGTTTTCGAACGACGACTGCGTGAAGAGGCTCGTGAGCTGTCCTGGCGTGCAGGTGAGGAACACGGAGAGTCGGGGCTCGTCGATGTCGATGTGTATGCGGTCTGTTACGCGGTTCATCGAGATTGGCTCGTGGTGGTGTGCCTTGCGCATCAGGTCGGAGTAGTTGCCGTAGTCGGAGGCTATCATGGCTGACACGGTGTCGGCTTCGGTTTCGAACATCATGCCCCATCCGCCGTTGGCTTCCATCTGTCGGTATACGGCTGAGGAGGTGCTGTTTCCTGGCACGAAGGGGTCGCGGTAGGGCGGTTCTTTGGGTGCATCGCCATGCTGGGCTTTTTTCTTTCCTTTTTCTTGCTGCTGATATTCTGCCATGAGGCGTTCGTATTCTTTTTTCTGCTCTTCGTATTGTCGGCGCATCTCTCCTCTTATGGGTGTGGCTATGCGCTTGGCGAAGGCTATCTCGCCTTTTGACGAGCCTGCTGCGCCGTAGATGATGTTGTACAGTGGGGCGTATACGCGTCGGCCGTCGTATAGTCCGTAGATGCCTGTTCGGGTGTCGGCGGTGGAGGATGCGCCTCCCATCAGTCCGCTAATTATGTTTAGTGTGCCGAGGAGCATCTTGTCGCGGTCGGTGGTGGAGGTGTGCTGCTCAAAGATGGGATGGAGAAAGGTTGGCAGGTCTTCCATTTTTAGTTTGTCGCTGAAGGTGTAGGCGGTGGGGATTGGGTTGGAAGTGGGGTCGAAGTTTGCCAACTTTGCCAACTTTGCCACTATGCCATTTTTATTTTTATCACGTAAATAGGGACTTTTCTCTATATTTTTATTATTTTGGCAAAGTGGCAAAGTGGCAAAGTTGGCAAACTTCGGCATCTCCACTCCTTTCTCTTTAGCCAGATGAAAGAGTGTTTTTATTGTTATGCCGTCCCCCCTAGATTTCATGCACGATGTGTATTTCTTGTCAGCCTCGTCGGGGTTGTAGGTGGGGTTCTGCTGGCTGAGGCGGTGGAAATACGCTCTGCCTTCTTCGCCAAACTGGTTTGCGAGGGCGAAGCCTGTGTGCAGCCAGTTTTGGTACGTGTCGGTGATGTCGGTGTGGGTCTCTACGATGCGGTCGATGAGCTGCAGGGCAGCGGTGCGGGTGTCGTCGGGATTTCCTGTTGTGTAGTTGTCGACTGCGGGATTTATCTGCGTGTTGTTGTTCTCTACGGCAGAATTGCCTGACATATTATTGTCGGCGTATTTGTCTATGTTAAAATCGTTGATGTTCATATTCTTTTTTTGTTTTTTTTTTAGATTTTAGAGTTTAGAATTTAGAATTTAGAATGCTGCGATGTCCTCTCGGAACGTCATCGTGGGGTCGAAGGAGAGGAAGCAGGCTGCTGCCACGCTGCTTGGTGCGGGGTCGGCGGTGAGGTGATACTGCGTGGCGAGATAGTGGCGTATGGCACGGTACCATTTCTCGTGCGTGGCTCGCTGGAGGTCTACGTGGGTTACCCATTTCAGTCCGTCGCCCGAGGGTGAGGTAAACGCCAGGAGCGTTTCGAAGTAGGGGTCTTTGGCGAGCAGGAGCTTCGTTTCGGTGATGGTGCGCTCATTGCCCAGGTGGTCGAAGTCGAAGCACATCATCGTGCTGTGCCTTACGAGGCTTTCGGCGTTTCTTCTGCTGAACACTCCCGAGAAGGTGGCGAAGGGCAGGCTCGAGGCTTTAAAGAGCTTGCGCTTTTGCGGGTCGGTGATGGAGCGGAGCTTGTCGGTTAGCTCTTTCATGCGCATGGTGTTCATCCATCGGTAGGCGTCGCCGAGGGTGGCTTCTTTGATGTGTGGCGTTAGCGACCGCTGGGTGTTTATTCCTGCTCCGAAGAGGCTGAAGCGCATCTCGTTGATGTTGTTGCCGTTTACATTGTTTTGTACGTTGTTGTTAACGTTGATGTTTGATACGTTGTTTACATTACTAACGTTTCTTTCGTTGTTACTCTGTTGTACATCATTGTAGTTCATTTGTTTTTTTTCTTTCCGGCTGTTCCCACCATCCCTCTGGCGGGGAGCCTTGCTCTCTCACGGGTGTGGGGGTGGAGTAGGTGAGTGGCGTTGGGGGATTGGCCTTCGGTCCTTATTATTCGCTATAGTGTGTTTTTTTTTGTTTGACAGCTTTTTGCTTTATGCTTGACAGCTTGTTTTGTTTTTTGATTTTACTATAGCTTCGCTTGGCGCATCGCTCCGCTCTCCTCTCTGCCCTTGTGTGTGGGGGAGCTGTGGCAAAGGTAGTATGTGGGGAGGGTTGTGGACGAAAAAAATCATTGCCAAATATTGCTCGGCAACGTTTGGCAATATTTAGCAATGATTGGCAATGATTGGAGGTGGGGTGGAGGTGGGGTGGAGGTGTATTTGGGGAGTAATTGGGAGGTGGTTGACTTGTGTTGGGGGAGAAAAATAATTGGTCACCAAGTTGGTGACCAATTTATAATGGATTTCTTACTTTGCCCAAAATGGGTCGGATTTACGTTCGTAATGTCGCTTCTTTATAATATCGGGAGTGTTATCTACTGAAGGAAATTCTTCTGCAATTTCACTTGCAAGGCAGTACAGAAGTTTTTCTCCCAACTGGTCAGAATAACTTCCACGAAGTGCCTTTTCATACCAGTTGATTAAATCATTTTCTGTTATTATACTTTGAATGTGGCTTCTCCAACCTATTTGGGTGAGAAGAGAAACTATAACATCTTTTTCAGCATCCTTGCAAACAATAACAACACGGTCACTTGAAACGCTATTCACAATATTCTCAGCAAGAGTGACATCTAAACTCAAATGTTTTATTTGGATAGCTGGTCCCCAATTCGAATACATATCAAGACCTCTGTCAGCTGCATTAGTGACACCAACACGGTAAACCCTTGCTTCTTGTATGTGTTGTGGAGCAGAGCTATCCAAACACATTACTTTTTGTGTAAAGTCTTCAAATTCTTTAAGTAGATGGTATGCGTCCTCTTTTACTGTCACTTCAACTTTTAGATTCATGGCTTCAACCAGTGTTGAAAACAAAGCATATACGATAATTTCGTAGATTTTATCAAGGCTTCTTTTCAAACCTGGTTCGTTCCAAAATGAGTCTATAAATTTCTTGATTTCAAATGTTTCAACACTTCCATCCAAACAATAGGACAATGCATTTGACAACTGCTCATGTTTGTTGTCAAATTTGCTATAAATATACGCTTCTACAGCTCCATGAGTTTTACGGTTCTCTCTGCCAAGAACATTTAAAACAGCAGGAGGAGTTGCATTATCATTGAAGAGGTCATCTTGGAATCGGGCACTACTTGTACAGGTTCTACC
>CAVKAH010000015.1:20266-24881 GCA_963654095.1 Oscillospiraceae bacterium | reverse complement strand
TCTGTATACCGCATACTCCGTAACATCATCGTCTTCACCGATAGCAAGCTGGTCATAGCTTATATCATCTACACCAAATATGTACGAATTTCCTTTTGGTGTGTTATGGTGAATAGCGAAATAGCGTGCGCCTTCAGGCACTTCGACTGTAATGAATTTCCAGTTTGCGCCTTGGTCGTAGCTTACAGAGCCATCTGCCTGATAACTGTCTATCTTTACAAAGTTATCGATTTCTGTTCCTTCTGTAGAGTACAGAACGTCAAAATTCTCAGTATAAGCAGTATTACCAGCAGCAAGGTTCAACACATAGAACGACACCGTCTGTTTCTTTCCCGACAATCGTGGAGAAATAAGCCAGTTGTCCTGTGCCACAAACTTACGATTCTCGTCAAAAGCATATATAGCCGCCGCAAACTGACTACCATTGTTTGGAGCAAGACCTGGATTAACAGCCGTCATGTCTTCCATCCACCAGTCTGGATTAAATACAGTGAAAGCGAATGCCTCGCCCTGACCAGGATAAGTTGATGATGACTGCAAAGCTCCAGCAAAGCCCTTATCCACATCCACAAGAGTCCAAGGAGACATGTCTGTAGAGAACGGCGTGAACTCCTCAAAGCCTTCTGTTACATGCTTAGGCTCTGGTAATACAGGTAATCCCCATGTAAGAACAGCGTTACCATCGGCATCAGCCTCAGCATTTAGGTCATTAACTGTTCCATAAGCAGACTTTACAACATTCACGCTCTTTGTCTCTGTTTCATCATCTGTCGTGAGTAGGTCGCCGTCGCATACAACCTTTGCCTTAACATTGAGTACACTTGCCGACTCGTTGATTGCAACAGGAAGAGAGAGTACGACATCTGCCGTTGCCAATGACGCAATAGGTTCGCTTACAATAACCTTATCACATAGCTTATCGTTAGCATATAACTCCACAGTATAGCTGTCTGCTGTCAAAGAACCAAGATTCTGTACCTTTGCCGTAACTTTCGCCGTCTTGCCTGCTACAACATTCTCTGGGGCAGTAATACCAACAGCCGCCATATTTCGACTAAGTTGGTCTATGATATTGATGTTATCCACACCGACAAGTACCTTTGAGCCATACGCCACGCCATTAAACTTAACGATAATGTATCTCTCGTTGATATAAGAAGAAAGGTCAACCTCTTTACGAGACCACCCATTCTCGGGTGTCTTTGATAGGTCGTATTCTGCTACAATATTGTCAGAACCATCTGGAGTCTGCACAACAACTTGCAATGCTGCCTCGTTCCCTACGAGCGAGTTAAGATCAAAGAACAGTTTTGGATGTTCAGAACCAGCTAAAGTTACTTTCGGCATATTAACAGATGTCTCATCACCTTCCATAATAGTGTATGCAATCTGCGTATCACCATAATCTTCAGTATAGTTAGCCCAGAATACGCTACCGCCGTCATTATCTGAAGTATCGTCAGATACAACACGCCACGAAGCAGAAGTCTGTCGACTGTTATACTGATCGTTTCCGAGAAGCGAAGCAAATCCATTATCGAGGTTCGCACCCTTGAAACTTTCTTTGAATGGCAACGTGATGCTAGGTCCTACCACTACACCACGAGCTCTTACATAATCGCTCTCTCCACCTGCGCTCTGCGCCACGGCTGCATACCATGCTATTGTCTGCGTCTTACCATCAGCCATCGGCGTAACGTTAGGGTCTACAGGCAATACAACACTTGTTTCGCCAGCTTTGCTCTTAGCAATAAAATTTCCAACGTTATAACCCCATTCGTCTTTTTCGAGTGTATAGAACGACATCGTTACAGCTTTAGGATCAAGGTATCCTTTGTTTACACCTGTTGCATCAAAGTCATTCCATGTCGCAAGCAAAGTCTGTCCTTGGTCTGCGAATGCTATTCCTGTAGGATTCTTAGGTCTGTCCATACCGACATACGCCTTAGCGGAGTTAGCATGTCCAGAATTTCCGTCAAGGTAAGGAGTAACGGTATAATCAGCGAATCCGTTCTCTTTTATCTTGCTATCTACCCAGCTCACATTCTCTCCTGCGCTAACGCCAGGTATAGAACCTATATTTTCGCCGTTGCGTGTTACAACAAAGCTATCAATCTTCTGCAAGTTGTCGCCATTAAGAGTCTTTACAGGAGCCGTAAAACTTATCGTTGCCGACAGAGCACCCTTATCTGCAGGTATAATCAACAGCGACGTAACAGAGTCTGGGGCTGCAGTATATGCGGTTTTCTTTACCGATATATCATCTACTGCAATTTGATATTTGTCTTCTGCTACTGTATTGTCATGGAATCCGATATAGAAATTGCCATCAGTATCAGGCATGATATCTGCTGTACACACCTGCCACTCGCCGTTTGTCTCTGAATATTTCGGTGTAAAAGTCTCTATCAGCTTATTAGTCATAGACGCTGCAGAGTTTCCCTTACCCCAACATACCTCAAGTGTATTCACAGGGGACTGCATAACATTGCGTACTTTGAACGAAACAGTGTATACCCTATCGCGAGTCATGTGGATAGGCGGTGTTATGAGCCATTCATCACTTGCCGTCTTTGCACGTGCCTGATTGCTCATTGCTCCATATCCCTTAAAGCCATTCGACCACCAAGTATTTTTGTCGTTGTTTCCGTCTATCACGGTGAATAATGACAATGCGGTACTGCCCTCAAATACATAGTTCCAGTCTGGCTCTATTGCAGCACCTGCTATAAGCGAAGGAGTATCTGTCCAACTGCCTGCCACATCACCGTTTACAGCACGCACGGAGTATATATAGTTTGAGAGTTGCGCACCTGAGATGTCATCCGTGCATGTAGTCTCCGTTATACCTGTTGCCACCTCGGTCGTTTCTGTTCCAAGTTTTCGCACCACATCGTATGTCAGATTGCCAAGCACACCCTGATGCACACCCTCTGTCGGGGCTGTCCATGATATTGTAACAATACCGTCAGTCATCGACGCCGTAGGATTGACCACGCTAGCTGGCTCATCAAATCCCACCCAATGGTCTACAGAAGTTGCTGGGGCATCACCTGCATCATTTGACAGAACGACATCAAATGTATAATTTCCGCTTTTAGCAAGAGTTACGCTTACGCTTTCTTCTGCTCCTGGCTGTACTTTTCCTTTAGCCACCTCTTCGCCATTAGCCTTTACAACATAGTCGAGTTCACCCTTTAGGTCGTTTCCGCTTGTACTCTTTGTCGGAGCTACAAAACTTATTGTTCCTGTTAGATTAGTCCCTTCGAATACAGCTAAGACATTTGTTGCGGCAGCTGGAGCATCGTCAGACGCTGCGGCAGGGGCTATAGCCATACCTGTCATCGTTACATCGCCCTCCCCTATCTTTGTTACTGCAGCGGTATTCAGGTCTACTGTATATAATACGGTATTATAGTCTGCGTCTTGAGAATACCAATAGAAGGTGTTGTCCTTAGGGTCAATCTCGCCAGTCTGGTCGTATGGTCCACCCCAATCGTCTTTGAGAGCAACACCTGTAGAGCCAACCAATGTAGAAGAACCGTCGGCTGTTGATATTTTATAAAGATTGGCATCCTCGTCAATACCATAAAGCACATTATCGCTTGTTATGCCCATTGCAACGTATCTGCGGGTTGTGTATCCAAAGGTGGTTCTGGTCTGCGTGCGGTAGTCTACGGTTCCGAGTTCATACATCGTCTTAGTTGCCGAGCGGTCGTAAAACTCTCCATACACCGTACCGTCAGCCGCTTGTGCCGTTTCGAGAGCAGCAAGACAGAAGTTATCAACCATCGTACTCGTGCCTGTCCACGTATTGAGGTCGTATGTATATAGGGTTAGTTCACCATTTCCCACTCCATATCTTTCAAAGTTTACGGTATATAGCTTACCATCGGCTATCTGCACACCATTCTTGCAGATACGCATATCTTGCGTGCCGAGAGACGCAAACGTTATTGGTTCTGAAGGGTTAAAGGCATAATAGCCCCACTGATAATTGTACCTGCAGTTTCCCCAAAGCGTGACGGAAGTGCCTGCAACCCTTGCCGGAGTTTTAGCCTTATGTGGCAAGGCTGTCTTTGACGATGGCAGAAGACTTCTCAACTGCGTCTTTAAACCAACGGGGGAAGTTGGTTTCTGCAGTCGTTTGGCATTTTGAGCGATACCGTTTACGGAGGCAAACGTGATCAACGCTACAAAGATTGCCGATGTGATAGGTTTTCTCATAATAAAATGTCGTGCGGCACAAGTGATTGGTCATATTGGTTTTTATATTAACTTTACTGTCTTATAATCCCTTTATATATTCTGCTCCGTCTCCGCGCCGCATAAAAGACAGGCAGAATTATATAAAAGTCATGCAAAAGTAATGTTTTTATTCGATAACCGTATCACATTGCCATAATTTTTATCTTTTAAGCTACATTTTGGCAATAATACAGACATCGGTTTCCTACCACTACTGTATCGTTATTATACATTTTTCCTACCGAGCAAGGAGCACATAGTTTGTTCTATCATAGCCTTTACTACTAAAAAGAACATGCATAACGAATCAAAAGGATAGACTTAACGCATCATAATGATATACTTGAGGAAGCATAAAGATATGCTC
>CAVKAH010000015.1:0-20256 GCA_963654095.1 Oscillospiraceae bacterium | reverse complement strand
TGAAAATAAATTACCATTTCTCTTACTTGATCGGATTTTTGCATTATCTTTTGATAAGATAAGCGGCATCTCGGCAACAAAAATAAAATAGCTTTTATTTTGTATTGCTCTCGATTTGCATTATCTTTTGATAAGACAAGCGGCATCTCGGCAATAAAAATAAAATAGCTTTTATTTTGTATTGCTCTCGATTTGCATTATCTTTGCAAATTGTTATTCGAATACATTATTATATGTCGTGCATTATAAATATTGAAACGAGCACAAATGTGTGCTCACTTACTGTGAGTCAGGACGGAGCCGACATCTTTACACGAGAAGACCATACCGGACCTAACCACGCTGTTAAGCTTGGAGAATTTATTGATGAAGGACTTTCGTTTGCCGATAGTCATGCCATCCCAGTGGATGCTGTGGCTGTTAGTTGCGGACCTGGTTCTTATACTGGACTACGCATTGGCGTGTCTATGGCTAAGGGTATCTGCTACGGCAGAGGGATAAAACTTATCGCTGTGCCTACACTTGAGCTACTCGCTGTGCCTATGCTATTACACTACGAATTAGAGGAAGACGCATTGCTATGCCCTATGATTGACGCAAGAAGAATGGAGGTTTATGCAGCTATCTATAACCGCAAGCTGGAGGAAGTGCGCGGCGTACAAGCCGACGTAGTGGACGGCGAGACATACAAAGAGTATCTCGACAAACGCCCCGTTTATTTCTTCGGTAATGGCGCAGAGAAATGTATGGAGATTATCAACCATCCTAATGCCCACTTAGTAAAGGGCATAGAGCCACTATCTAAGTTTATGTTCCCCCTCGCAGAGAAGCGCATTGCGGAGGAGAGATATGAAGACGTGGCGTATTTCGTGCCTTTCTATCTTAAAGATTTCGTGGCAAAGACTCCTAAGAAGCTACTTTAAGAGGGAAAGAAGTTACTTTAAGGAAAGAAACTACTCTAAGAAGCAGGCACCTACAAACTGAAATTATACTGAAATGAATATAAAAGGATTAGACTATAATACCGAGAGAGAGAAGCTCATACTGCCAGAATACGGCAGAGAGATACAAAAGATGGTTGACCATGCCATGTCGCTACCCACAAAAGCGGAGCGACAGAGGTGTGCAGAGACCATTATCGCCGTGATGGACCGTATGCTGCCACACAACAGAGATAATGCCGACTACAAGAGAAAGCTATGGGATCATCTCGCCATAATGAGCGATTTCAAACTCGACATCGATTATCCCTTTGACATAAGTGAGGCGGCAAAGATATCCACAAAGCCCCAGCCTATGGCTTATCCTATGAACAGAATTCCCGTAAGGCACTACGGACATCTTATTTTCGAGATGTTTGAGAAGCTCAAGAATATGGAACCTGGGCAAGAACGCGATGCTTTGGCTCTCACCACAGCACTGCAGATGAAGCGCGACCTTATGCAATGGAGCCACGGAGCATCGAGCGACGAGAAAGTGGTGTCGGACATCGCACACTTTACCGACGGCATTATTCAGCTCGACATTGCCGACTTGCAGAACGCAAAGTTCAATGCTCCCGAGCAGAAGATGCAGACTGGAAAGAAGGGAAAACGGAAGAAATAACCACTAATACCACACACTATGGAATCTTTTATCATAGAAGGCGGGCACCCGCTGAGTGGGACTATCACCCCGCAAGGTGCAAAAAACGAGGCGTTGGAGGTGATTTGCGCCACCTTGCTCACCGAAGAGGAGGTAACGATAGATAATGTGCCCGACATTCTTGACGTGAACAATCTTATTCTCCTGTTGAAAGATATTGGGGTAAAGGTGGTTCGCAACAATAAAAACAATTATACTTTCTGTGCCAAGGATATCAACCTCGACTATCTTGACAGTGAGGAATTCATACACAAATGTGCCTCATTGCGAGGTAGCGTACTTATGATTGGTCCCCTATTGGCACGCTTCGGCAAAGCCGTTGTGGCTAAACCTGGTGGCGACAAGATTGGTAGACGCCGACTCGATACCCATTTCTTAGGCTTCAAAAACCTAGGGGCTAAATTCGTTCATAGCGAAGGAAGCAACACCTTCGAGATAAAGGCGAAGAGGTTGAAAGGTACATATATGTTGCTCGATGAAGCATCAGTTACAGGAACCGCCAATATAGTTATGGCAGCTGTTCTTGCCAAAGGAACAACGACAATATATAACGCAGCATGTGAGCCATATATACAGCAGCTATGCCATCTCCTAAACAATATGGGTGCAAAGATTAGTGGTATTGCCTCAAATCTGCTAACTATAGAGGGTGTTGACAGCCTACATGGCGCATCGCACAAAGTATTGCCAGACATGATTGAAGTTGGTTCTTTCATCGGCATGGCGGCAATGGTGGGCAACGGATTGAGGATTAAGAACGTGTCTGTGGATAACCTTGGCATCATCCCAGATGCATTCCGCCGACTAGGAGTTAAGATACTTATCGAAGGCGACGATATATATATTCCACACTTGCCCCACTATCAAGTGGACTCTTTCATAGATGGTTCAATAATGACACTTGCCGATGCACCATGGCCAGGACTAACGCCAGACTTGCTCTCGGTACTGCTTGTTGTGGCTACTCAAGCTCGTGGCAGCGTGCTTATTCATCAGAAGATGTTTGAAAGTAGATTGTTTTTTGTGGACAAACTCATCGACATGGGTGCACAGATAATACTCTGCGATCCGCACCGTGCCGTCGTTGTAGGACACGACCATAAAGTAAGGCTACGAGCAGGCAGGATGACAAGTCCCGATATCCGTGCAGGTATAGCATTGCTCATTGCAGCTCTCAGTGCCAATGGTACATCTCGAATTGACAATATCGCACAGATTGACCGTGGATACGAGGATATCGAAGCACGACTGAATGCACTTGGAGCTAACATCAAGAGGGTGAACAACTAAAGAAATGATTAGACAGGAAGAAGTATACAAGATAGGCAAGATAGGCAAACCGCACGGCGTAAAAGGAGAGATGACCCTCTTTTTCGACGATGATGTGTTTGACCGCGTCAACGCTGAATACCTCGTATTGAGCATCGATGGTATTCTCGTTCCTTTTTTCATGGAAGAATGGAGATTTAAATCAGGTGAGACAGCACTCGTAAAGTTCTCCGACATCGACTCTAAAGAGACGGCAAGCGAACTTACAGGATGCGAAGTATTCTTCCCAAAGCACCTTTCCGACAGAGGAGAGGACGAACTGACATGGGACGAGATTAGAGGTTTCTCCGTGGTTGACCACAACCGAGGACTCATCGGCACGGTGGAGGCGGTTGACGAGAGTACGGTGAACGTGCTTCTTGAAGTAAAGACTTGCGAGGGAAGTATCATCCTCGTTCCTGCCAACGAAGATATTATAATGGATGTCGATGCGGAGGCAAAGAGCATAGAGGTAATGCTGCCAGACGGATTGATAGACCTAAACGACAACAACTGATAATATATGAGAAAGCAAATAGCTATACTCGGTTCTACGGGGTCGATAGGCACACAGGCTTTGGAGGTAATTGAAGAACACTCCGACTTATATGAAGTGTATTGCCTGACGGCAAACAACAGGGTGAAAGAACTTGCCGAACAAGCTCGCAAGTATAAGCCTGCTGCCGTTGTAATTGCCAATGAAGACCACTACGAAGAGCTGAAAGCGATGCTTGCCGACTGTCCAGACATCAATATCTATGCTGGTAAGCAAGCTCTTGACGATATTGTAACAGCAGGACCAATAGACATGGTGCTGACGGCAATGGTGGGATTTGCAGGGTTAAGTCCGACTATACAAGCAATAAAAGCACGCAAAAAGATTTGTCTTGCTAACAAAGAGACGCTCGTTGTGGCAGGAGAGCTAATCTGTAAGCTTGCTGCAGAATATCATTCCCCTATCCTACCCGTCGACAGCGAGCACTCTGCCATATTCCAGAGTATAGTGGGAGAAGGGGACAACATGATTGAGAAGATTCTTCTCACGGCATCTGGCGGACCGTTCCGTACATTCTCGATGGAACAGCTTGCCACTGTAACGAAGGCTGATGCCCTGAAACACCCTACATGGGATATGGGGGCAAAGATCACCATCGATAGTGCAACGATGATGAACAAGGGATTTGAAGTTATCGAAGCTAAATGGTTATTCGGCGTAGAAGCAGACAAAATACAGGTTCTTGTCCACCCGCAAAGCATCATACATAGTGCCGTACAGTTTGCCGATGGCGCAGTAAAAGCGCAGCTCGGTGTGCCAGACATGCGCTTGCCTATACAGTATGCTTTCTCTTATCCCGACCGCCTGCATCTTAACGGCGACAGACTCGATCTCTTCAAACACAATTTAGAGTTCTTTGAACCAGACCTCGACAAGTTCCGTTGCCTGGCTTTGGCATACGAAGCAATAAAGAAAGGTGGCAATATGCCATGCATCGTGAATGCTGCCAATGAGATTGTGAACAAAGGATTCCTAGAAGATAGATGCACTTTCTTAGACATGGCAAGGATAATAGAACAGACAATGCAGATGGCTACATATGACGCCAACCCTTCTTACGACACATATATCGCTACGGATGCAGAGGCAAGACGTATCGCAACAGAGTTAATAGGTAAATAAAACAATAAGAAAAGATAACAAATGGAAGTATTTTTAATCAGACTGCTGCAGTTTATGCTGGCAATCTCTATTCTCGTCTTTCTTCACGAAGGGGGACATTTCTTTTTCTCAAAACTATTTGGAGTACGCGTAGAGAAATTCTTTATCTTCTTCGACCCATGGTTTCACCTATTCCAGTTCAAGCCGAAGAATAGCGACACGACATACGGTATAGGATGGTTGCCCTTGGGTGGATACTGCAAAATATCCGGCATGATAGACGAATCCTTCGACACGGAGCAGATGAAACAGCCTGCTCAGGAGTGGGAATTCCGTTCTAAACCAGCATGGCAAAGGTTGCTAATAATGATTGGCGGTGTACTTGTCAATTTCCTTCTCGCACTCTTTATATACAGCATGGTACTGTTCTGTTGGGGCGACTCATATATAAAGGTACAGGACATGTCGATGGGTATGAAGTTCAATACCCAAGCTAAAGAGATTGGTTTCAAGGACGGCGATGTACTCATCGGTACTGATACGAAACAGTTTACGAAGTTTGACGTAGACCTCTACCGTAACATAGCCGACGCAAAGAGCGTAACGGTGAAACGTAATGGTAAGGCTGTTGTAGTAAATATGCCCGAAGAAATGAGCTTATTGACTATGATAAAGTCAGACCCAGCATTCTTGCGCCCTATCATTCCTGCGGATGTAGACAGCATAATGCCTAATTCTGCTGCTGCCAAAGCTGGCATAAAGAAAGGCGATAAGATTGTTGCTTTCAACGGCAAGTCCGTAGGTTCATGGTGCGACTTCGACGACCAGATTGCCGTACTTCGCGACGTTATGGCTGCCAAAGCTAAGACTTCAGCCGACTCAATGAAAGTTCGCACAACAACAATAGCATTCCTAAGCAAAGCAAATGGCAAGGTTGACACAGTGAAAGTAGTACTTTCTCCAGAGCTACAGATTGGTGTTGGCAAATCGTATCTTGCACAATATTACAAGCCAATCACTACTGAGTATGGTTTCTTTGAGAGCTTCCCTGCAGGAATAAAATACGGTATTGGGGTACTGCGTGGGTATGTTGACGATCTCAAGTATCTATTCTCTGCCGACGGAGCTAAATCACTCGGTGGCTTCGGAGCTATAGGAAGCCTCTTCCCACCGGTATGGGACTGGATGTTGTTCTGGAAGATGACTGCTTTCCTAAGTATCATCCTTGCCTTTATGAATATCTTGCCGATACCAGCCCTTGATGGTGGACACGTGCTATTCCTAATCTACGAAATGATTACAGGTAAGGCACCAAGTGATAAATTCCTACTTTGGGCAGAATATTTCGGATTCGGAATACTCATCCTACTCATGTTTGTTGCCAACCTCAACGATGTATTGAGGTGGCTAGGCATCATGTCATAACAAAACAGGCTATATCTAAGAGATGAGAGTTCTACAAAAAATAAGCGGCATATTGTCGTATGCGTTGCTGCCAATACGGCGCAACACTACCTTTTTTGTATTCATGTACATACTCGGACTGGTATGTTCATACGCCATAGTACCCGACAATGGCAGGAGCCATGTATATTCTCTTACATGGGAAGAGTTATTCTTCGACGTCTTTTTACTATGCATCATACTATCGCTAATACCCACAAAAATAAGGCGTTGGCTTAGGGTAATATTCTATGCCATTGCATATATCCTCGCAGTAATTGACTTATATTGCTACGTAAAGTTCGACTCTACATTAAACCCAACTATGCTTTTACTCGTTGGAGAGACTAATGGGAACGAAGCGTCAGAGTTTCTTGAGTCGTATCTAAGTTGGAGTATTCTCGGCAGTAGCGTAGGACTTGTCCTGCTCATTGCCATACTTAACATTGTGGTGGGGATATGGCACAAGAACATCTCACATTACACTTCGCTTGTTATTAAAAAGCAAGAAAAGCTCTTGAAGGTATGCTCTTATATATATAATAAGGTGAAGGTTGTAATGCCAAAGGTCAAGCCTTTTGCTGGACTAATTGTATTGGCAGCCTTCGTTTATTGCACCTCAGCGTGTAGGGAAAATAAGCGATTGCTTATAAAACTCATGTCATACGACAACATCGGGGATGTAGAACACGAGCTGACAGAGAAGCAACACGGCGTGCAATATCTACCGGTATACCGCCTTGTGTTTAGTATTTACGCCAACGAACTGACAGCTCAACAGTTAGTAAGACTAAAGGCAAGCCTCAACGATGTTAAGGTGGACAGTTGCTCTTTCAAGAGCAAAAACATCGTACTCATTATCGGCGAGAGTTACAACCGTAACCATTCCGCCCTTTACGGCTACGACACGCCAAACACACCACGGCAGATAAAGCTATACAAAAAGGGAGAACTGATGCCGTTTACCGATGTGGTATCACCTTGGAACCTTACGAGTTTTGTGTTCAAACACCTATTCTCGCTATACACAGTGGGCGACAAAGGCGATTGGTGCGACTATCCTCTATTCCCAGAAGTGTTCCGCAAAGCTGGCTATCACGTAACGTTCATGACAAACCAGTTCCTTCCACAGGCAAAGGAAGCCGTATATGACTTTAGCGGAGGCTTCTTCTTGAACGATGAAGAACTAAGCAAAGCGCAGTTTGATACCCGTAATAAAGACCTCTATCGCTTTGACAACGGACTGCTATGTAACTATGAGAAGCTGAAAGATGAGGGCAAAAACAAGCCTCAGCTTATCATTTTCCACTTGAAAGGACAACATGTAGACTACCGCACACGCTGTCCGCAGCCACAAAAAAGGTTTAATAAAGACACGTATAAAGATAGTCGACCAGAGCTAAACGATAAGGAACGCAGAATTCTTTCCGACTATGACAATGCCATACTCTATAACGACAGCATCGTAAATGCCATAGTTGACAAGTTCCGCAAGCAGGATGCCATAGTGGTATACGTACCAGATCATGGTGAAGAGTGCTATGATGGCGATGTGCATTTCTATGGAAGAATGCACTCAGCAGAAGTAACAGCGCGCCTCGCACATGCAGAATTTGAGATACCAATGTGGATATGGGCATCCAAGGAATATAAAGTTAAGCACCCCGATGTATGGCAGGCGGTGAAGAAATACCGTAAGCGTCCGTATATGACGGATGCCCTTCCCTACCTGTTACTCTATCTGGCAGGCATCGATTGCCCACAATATCGTGATGATTTGAATATACTTAGCGACAAATATAATGAGAGCCGACCAAGAATATTAAAGAGGCAAGCAGACTACAATGTACTGATTGAGAAGGAGAAAAGTCAGAAGAAACAAGATAAGAACAAAGCAGAAAAGGGTAAGAGAAAATATGAATAAGCAACTATTAAGTATCACAGAGTCGAAGGCACTGAGAGGCATTGCCATATTGGGAATTATCCTTCACAACTACTGCCACTTCCTTGGATGGGCGGTAAAAGAGAACGAATACACCTTCAATGTGGATAAACCGATGCAGCTTGCCGATAGATTGCTGTCGCTAAACCATGACCTTTTTGTTCATATATTCTCTTTCTTCGGCCACTATGGTGTACCCTTGTTCCTGTTTATCAGCGGTTTTGGACTAGTTACAAAATACGAGAAGAAGGAGAATAATACCATTGGTTTCTTCTCATTCACATGGTATCATTATGCCAAGTTGCTTCGTTTGATGTTCTTGGGATATATTGCTTTCGCCGTAGTGAGCTATAATCACCCACACGGATACCACGGTTATACCTTCGGCAGAGTGATTGCCCAACTGCTTATGTATATCAACATGCTGCCCGACCCCGACCATATCATAAAGCCAGGACCATACTGGTATTTCGGACTCACGCTGCAACTATACATTATATATAGACTTTTCCTCTATCGAAAGAAGTCTGCGTATGTGATAGCCCTTATCGCAGCGTGTTGGGCAATACAGACTGTGTTCTCGCCAGAAGTATTGGGAAGCACCGATTCCCTTAACCGCATACGTTATAACTTTATAGGTGCGATGCTCCCATTCGGTATTGGAATGCTCTATGCCCGCCACGGAAAGACTGTGGGAAAACCCACCTACATGGTGCTGGCAATATTGTCTGCTGTAGCTGTATATGCAGGAAGCTTCAACTTTCATACATGGTTATGGGTGCCAGCCTTTATTGTTATAGGTGCAATATCCACAATAAAGCTAATACCCGAAAAGGCTCTAACGCCTTGCGTATGGGTGGGTGCGGTATCATCAGCCCTATTTGTAGTGCACCCAATACTTAGGGAAATCATCATCCCGATGTCATACAGAGGACGAGTATATACAGGCATTATTATATACGTAGTGGCATCTTTTGTCTGCGCATGGTTGTTCAAACTGCTGTTCAGATATATCCCGAAACCCAAACTGAGATAAGTTTCCTTATGCAAAACGATAGAGAGATACATTTCAGCGACCTAAGTAAATACCGTGGGGAGCTGATGGGGTTTGCGATAATCATCGTTGCGATGTTCCACGTCTTTATGCCAAGCCACTATTATCTATACCCCTTGCGACGTTTGGGCAATATCGGAGTGGATATGTTCCTATTTGTTAGCGGTATTGGACTATGGTTCTCGTGGAGCAAAATGCGCCTTGGCAAGAAGCTCGATGGTAATGGAGCGATGACGATAAAAGAGGCTCTAGCTCTGTTTTTCAAGCACAGATATCTCCGTATCTACCCAGTTTGGATTCTCGTAGCATCGATATTTTATATATGGAAATATACCACCGTACCTGGAGGAGTGTACACTCCTGACATTCCGAACCTAATTGCAAACATTCTTTTCAACTGGAGTTTCTGGCGTGCCGACGACCTTACCTTCTGGTATGTGCCAGCCACGATGATGATGTATATATTTGCACCGCCATATATGGAGCTTATTCGCAAGAGCCCAGTTTATAGATGGCTGCCCGTTGCAGCTATATTGCTTGCCGTAATGGTGCATTATGTTCCGATGGTGCACAAGTCTGTAGGACATTTAGAGATATTTTTCAGTCGTATTCCGATATTCCTGATAGGCATCAACAGCGGTAAATGGGTAATGGAAAAGCGGACGTTAGAGGGCAACAGTATATGGCTTATTCTTTTAATCTTCATCATGTGCTTGTGGATATGCCTAAGGTTTGAATATATCGGGCATAGCCGTTTTCCTCTGTTTATGGAGAGAATGGTGTATATACCCATGACATTTACTGGGCTATTGCTTGAATGTAAGATACTCAGGCTTATGCCAAAGTACATCAACAGATGTTTGATATTCCTCGGAACGATAAGTCTGGAGATTTATTTGGTGCATATTGAGTTTGTGATACGTCCGCTTGGCAAGCTGCATCTCGGCTACTGCATGACCACCCTTCTTACACTTCTCATATCCATACCCTTGGCATATATCCTGCATTGGGGTATCAGAAAAATCACTGAAAGCAGGTTTATTTTTGCATAATATGCAAAAAGTGATTAACTTAGCACTGTAATTATTATTTCTTTGTATAAATGAACATTAAGGATACAATAAAGATAATACGCCCGCACCAGTGGATAAAGAACGTTTTTGTACTAGTGCCATTGTTCTTTGGCGGTAGCCTGACGGACAAGACGGATATACTTGCATCGGCAATAGCATTTCTTGCGTTCAGCTTTATTGCCTCGTCGATATATTGTCTTAACGACATTGTAGATGTTGAAGACGACCGCAAGCACCCCAAGAAATGCCACCGCCCCATTGCATCTGGTAGGGTAAGCGTAGCACAGGGCTATGCTATCATGGTTTTAATGATAGCCTTGAGCTTTGGCTGCGTATCGATGCTGGGAGAGTTCTCCATAGGAAGCGGTGTCATTATAGGCATTTACCTGTTGCTGAACATTGCATATTGCCTATGGCTCAAGCAACATGCCATAGTGGATGTCTTTATCATAGCCTTCGGTTTCGTACTCCGACTGCTTATCGGAGGTATAGCTACCGATATCCCACTCAGTAATTGGATTGTGCTAATGACATTCCTTTTAACCCTTTTTCTATCACTCGCAAAGCGCAGAGATGACGTTGTACTGATGAACGAGACAGGACATGCGCCCAGAACAAACACCATTAGATACAACCTATCGTTTATCAATCAAGCCATTACTATTACGGCTACGGTAACTATAGTGTGCTATATAATGTATACGATATCGCCTGAAGTGGAACAAAGGGTGGGAACAAAATATCTGTATCTTACCACTGTGTTCGTGTTGCTCGGCATCCTGCGCTATCTGCAGCTTACCCTTGTGGACAACAAAACAGGAGATCCAACAAGAACATTGCTGCATGACAGGTTCCTGCAAGTAGTCCTGGCATTGTGGATACTTACGTTCCTTATTATTATATATATACTTTAGAGGGCGTAAAGTGGTACTTTTTACTATCTGAAAATATACTTAAGAATGAAAAAGATATATGCTTTTGACTTTGATGGTACGCTGACAAAGCGCGACTCCCTTATAGTCTTTCTTATCTTTGCTAAAGGTTGGAAAGAGTTTATCAAGTGTTTCACCCTGCATCTGCATCTTTTAATCATGATGAAAATTGGACTGGCAGACAGCGGAAAGGTGAAGGAGAAGATTTTTTCCTACTATTTCAAGGGCATGCCCGAGACGATGTTTGACGATTTGTGCCAACGTTTTGCTGCCAAACACCAGCATCTGCTACGAGAGAAAGGTATCAAGAAAGTGCGTGAGGCTATGGCTGAGCCAGACTCAACGGTGATGATAGTGAGTGCAAGCATAAACAACTGGGTGGCTCCCTTCTTTAAAAACATGGCAGGAATAGAGATTTTCTGCACACGAATAGAAAGCGTGAACGGTGCTCTGACGGGGCGTTTCCTGTCGGCAAACTGCAGAAAGCAGGAGAAAGTGCGGCGCATCCTTGCCCTCCACCCCGACAGAAAAGCATACTATCTAGTGGCTTATGGCGACAGCAAAGGCGACATAGAGATGCTCAACTTTGCCGACGAGGGATACTATAAACCATTCAGAAAATAAGAAACTATATATACACTTACATACTAACTCCGATTTTTATAACTTTAGAGATATGAACAATCCAATAAAAGAGTTTAAAAATATATTCGTACAGATATTCAGAATGTTCAGGATAAAGAAGGGCGAGGCATTGCCAGCACTACTCGCATTGCTTGTTTATCTATGTCTTAACAGTTTGCTCATATACCATTATGCCAGCAAGTTCATGAAACCGACAAGGGGATTCTGGAGCTTGTTCATAAACAACTTCCAAATTTCGGGCTTTGACCCCCTAACCTACTATGTGCTATCTACATGGAATCCTGCATATAACATATACCGCCACCCGATGCTGGCTTTTCTTGTCTATCCGCTATCGCAACTAAACGGATGGCTTATGGATATGACGGGAGCCAATCTTGCACAATTTATCATAGCGGCAATATTGCTCTTTATCCTTTTCTACTCCTTCATCTTCATGATTAGAATATGCCGCGACATCATCGGAATCAAACTTGCCGACGCCATATTGCTATCCTCGCTGCTGTTCAGCTTTGCCTATATCATGTTGGCATATATAGTTCCCGACCATTTTGCACCATCGATGTTTATGCTGCTTATGGCACTTTACGTTTGCGGAATTAAGATTCGCGACAAGAAAAGACTAAACGGCTGGCAAACCATGCTTATGTTTTTCTTTACTGCAGGCTTAACATTAAGCAACGGAATAAAGATTTTCATCGACGCACTCTTTGTCGAAGGCAAGCGTTTCTTCCGTCCTCGCTATCTGTTGTTTGCCGTTCTCATCCCTTCAGCCCTAATTTGGAGCATGGCAAGATGGGAATATAAAACTCTCAAGTATCCTGAAGACAAGAAGCGAGCCGAGCTAAAAAAGAAAAAAAGCGACGAGAAGAAAGCCAAAGAGTATGCTATGTTCTGCGATACAACAAGCATTAAAGACACTGCCGAAGCTAAGAAAGCCTTCGACAAGATGATGAAACAGCGCATAAAAGCTAAATATATCGCCGACCACAAGCAGCCTGGCTATACACACAAGGGTAAGCCAATAGCCAACGGAGAGTTCTCTAGTTGGACGGATATATCCACTCCACGCTGGGATAGTGCCGTAGAAAACCTCTTTGGAGAGTCTATTCAGCTCCATAAAGACCACCTTCTGAGAGACACATTGCGTGGCAGACCAATCTTTGTTTACTACAATAACATCATAAACTACGCAACTGAGTTTATCCTTGTAGCATTGTTCATTGCAGGAATATGGTATGGAAGACGTAGCCGATTCCTATGGATGGCATTGGTAGGGTTTAGTTTTGATATGTTCATCCATGTAGTTTTGGGCTTCGGACTCAACGAAGTATATATCATGGGAGCACACTGGCTCTTTGTTATACCTATTGCTGTGGCATACATCTTCAAGGCGGCAAGGGGCAAGAAACTAATGTTTGTACGTTGTTTAACAGGTTTGCTAACGGTATATCTACTTGCATACAACCTTTCACTTCTTGTTCCGTACTTGCTATAAAAGAGAATAATGGCGCAGCGCATAACGCTGCGCCACGCCATCCTCTGCTATATAAGCTAATGAAAAGTGTATTTATGTTCCTTTTATAATATGTTGTCCCAATAGATTAGTATAACTTTTTCGTTCCTTATATATTTTGCAAATCTATTTAATTCTGTCGATATTTCCAAATAAAAGTAAGAAAAACTTTGATTTTATTATCATTTTGCAACTTTATTCATATAATTATCAAAAATTAAGTCTATACCCCACATTTAATTACAATATGCATAATCAACCGAAAAATTTAATGCAATAATTGTGAAAAACTACGGAAACGATTTAAAATCCTAAGTTTTAGGTATTGTAAGGGATAGAGAATATACATACCTTTGCAGCGCAAGTTGACAATAACGACTGCAAAGAAAACAATGAATAAACAGTTACATCTTGGCAAGACACTAGGGTCTTTGCTCATTATCCTGCTATTGATGCCTCTGGGGCATGCTCTAATGATCATAATGGAGCATCTTCTACAGCCCACAGCACTACATTATTCGGCATTTGCCATGGGTTTTGTGGGGCTTGTAATCACCATTTGGGGAGTTTTCGTCAAGGGAGACACCCGCCAAACTATATTCGGAATGACGGGAGCACTACTCTTTTGGACTGGTTGGGTGGAGTTTCTCTTTGCCTACTACGCACAGCGTTACGGCGTACACTGCGACCTTGTGGGTAGCGGAGTGGTACATACCACCACGGAATATCTTAACGGAGTGGGCATAAACCATACCTTTACTATTAACGGAACGCCACTAGAAGACTTTTCACGTGCCGAACTAAAGCACATTCGAGGCTCGCGTCCTGAATACTTGATTATGCCTGCCACCTTCGGAATGTGGATGATGTTCATCGTGATGTACGTATTTTGCACACGCACGGGCTGCGATTTCATCCGTTGGATACAGCGTCATTGCGGCGTGGAGAGTAGCGTGGAGCTACGCCCGATGGCACACCACACGAGCATAGTTACCTTTATGGAATGGAACGTGATGATGTGGGGACTATACCTAGTACTAATGTTCTGCTACGATCCCATATTCCTCGGCACCACGCACCCCATAACTTACGCAGTGGCAGTGTTATGTCTTATAGGTTCGGCAATGATGTTCAAGAAGCAGCTACATATAGCATCGTGGGGGCGAAACCTACGCATGTCGCTTGCCACAGTCATAGTTTTTTGGACAACAGTAGAGGTGGCAGCACGCAATGGGTTCTTCAAAGAGATATGGATAGACCCAGCTAACCACGTGGTAGAGATGCTTAGTATCCTCGCTGTGTTTATAGCTTTGATCGTCGGATTCCTACTCTACAACGCACGAGAAAGTAAAGAATAGCAACCTCATCCCTAAGCAGAAAATCAATAAAACAGAATATAACAAAAAGAAAAAGCAAAATGAAAAGAAAACTTACCCTCTTTTTCGCTGCCATTGCGGCAACCACTATGATGGCACAACATAGTACGATGACATTTGTAGGTGCATCTACAGCTAACGTAATGACAATGGATGTGCCTAATGAGAGCGATACGCTGAAGTTTGAACTAGCCTCTGCAAGCACAGGAAATATCACTATTCCTGCGATATCTGCCTCTAAAATGGGTACAATCCCATCATTTACCATCAGCGGAGCAGCCTTCACTATGGGTGAGAACCACGCTATAACGATAACAGAGCAGACTTTCACATCCTCTGTAACTGTAGGTGGCACAGAGAAAACAATAACGGGAAGCTCGCTTTCTGGTACATACGACATGGCAGAAAACTGCATTGACCTGAAGGCAGTATTCACTTATGGTAGTATGCCTCAGCCTCTAACCTACTCTATAAAGGCATATTTCGTGAAGCCAGTATCTAGCGCAATTAGCGTTACTGTAGGTGGACAGTATACGTATTATAATGATAACGTAACATATAACGTACGCAAATACAAGGAAGACGACCTTGATTTGCTCGACGTAGAGATACCTACATATCAGTTAACTGGCACTATAATGGGCGACTTAACACTCGGCACATACACTGTGAAGAAACTTTTGTATGACGAAGATAAGGGCGGATACTATCGCGACTATAGAGATGATGACATAAAGTTCCATTTCACCGCTGTGCAAAATGGTAAAACAACGATGGACAATGACTATATGTTCAACGTAGAAAAGGACAATAACCTCTTTGTGAAATATAACGGCACACAGGTAGCTGATATAGTAAACACATTCCAGATGGGAAGTATGCCTTTCGGAATAGTATCTAAGTTCAAGGATTCTAGTACGGGCATCTCGTCGGCAAATACAAATAGCGTGAAGCAAAATGGCAAGATGTACAATCTCAACGGACAACTTGTAGACAAGAGCTATAAGGGTGTTGTCATAATAAACGGCAAGAAATATCTCAATAAATAAGTCTGATGCCGACATTAAGCGGTCCACAGACAATACATCAAATAGGACTGATGACGAAAAAGACAATAACCAATCATCTTTTACATATCGTTGCAGGCTTGGGCACACTAATGCTCACAGCCTGCAATGGCATTTTGGACGGCATCTACGACGACCCCGTAGAAACAAAACCTTCCAGTGGTCAACTGGTGATTAATGCCACAAGCTGGGAGAACTGGTACTATGTTGACCTCGCTCAGCTACATCAGCTTCAACAAAATGGTGAAACCGAGGCTCTAACAAAGGCGCAAACGGAGTTTGAAGCCTACCCCATACCGATGGAAGCCACTGGCGACAAAGACGATACGGAGGCAGGACACGCTGCAGCAACAAGCGGTAAGAAAGCGGGACAGTATATGTATTGGTTCGATGTGTGGGGCGAAGGCTATAAGAAGAACCACTTTATAAGCTACACACCTACAGCAGCACAGCCAGAACCTACAAGCTGGACCTTCGCCGTACACCGCAACAACGTGCGCACAAATGGTGCTGCTGTGTATGAAACATCATTTACGTCGATGGACCAGTTACCCGAAACGAGCGACTACTACCACAATATGACATTCACAGAAGACGAGTGGTCTGAGAATGAAGTATGGGACAGTCAGGCTCAGATGCTTCTCTGCTATGTGCCATCACAGGGCATTGCCATTAATAAGAAGCTCTCCTCATGGCTCACCATGGACATACCGCCCATGCCACCATCGTTCTCTTATAACAACCACGTATTTATTCTTCGGCTTAAAGACGGCACTTACGCAGCCTTGCAACTGGCGAATTATCTCTCATCAAAGGGAGAAAAATGCTATCTCACTATCAATTACAAGTACCCATATTGATATTTCTCATCAACAAATCCTCTCCTTACATACAAAATATGAAGCTATTAGCATCGGCAATATTATTGGTAAGTCCGCTCGCCCTCATGGCGCAAACACAGACAGGCGCAACCATCGACTCCATCAGTAGGCATTTCGACCTCGATGCGGTGGTGGTTACAGGCACACGAACACCAAAGTTTCTTAAAGACACCCCTATACAAACACGTGTTATAACATCGAAAGACCTTATGCGACTCGATGCAACTAACGTTCTTGACGCACTACAACAGGAGCTACCAGGTGTAGAGTTTTCCTACGCTATGAACCAGCAGACGCATCTCAACTTTTCTGGATTCGGTGGACAGGGGGTACTTTTCCTCGTTGATGGAGAGCGATTGGCGGGTGAAACAATGGATGATGTAGACTTCTCACGCCTCACTATGGACAATGTGGAGCGTATCGAGATAGTGAAAGGTGCTGCTTCTGCCCTCTACGGAAGTAACGCTACGGGTGGCGTGATTAACATTATCACCAAGCGCACACGTAAACCATGGACACTTAATGTTAACGCTCGCATAGCTAAACATAACGAACAACGCTACGGTGCATCATACGGAGTTAACGGCAAGTTCTGGAACAACATGCTTACAGCCAACTATAACCGAACTGACAACTATGATGTACACAATGCAGCAAACCCCGTAACACGTGTTATATCTACTATTTACGGCGACAAGACAATAAATTTAAAGGATCAACTTGTATGGAAACCTTGCAGGAATTTTAGTCTTACAGGACGTGCAGGATATTTCTTCCGTGAGACAGTGCGCAGTGCTGACCAACCTGAGCGGTATCGTGATATGTCTGGAGGACTGAAGATGAACTGGGACATCAGTGAGCATGACAACATTCAACTTAACTATGCCTTCGACCAATATGATAAGTCGGACTACCAGCGTATCACACATCTCGACATTCGAGACTATAGTAACGTGCAGAACACCATGAGGTTGCTATACAGCCACACCTATGAAAGAGGCGATGTTCTCACCGCTGGAGCTGATTTCATACATGACTATCTTTATAACAACAACCTTGAAAACAACACACGAAAGCAGGACAGCTTCGATGCTTTCGCACAGTACGACTGGCGTATCTCCGAGAAATGGGAAGTAGTAGGTGCATTGCGCTATGACTATTTCTCCGATGGCAAGTTGTCGCGCCTTACCCCTAAGATGAACGTTTGCTATAAGCCATTGCGCAATTTGGCATTAAGAGCTGGTTACGGAATGGGCTTTCGTGCACCCTCACTAAAGGAGAAATACTATAATTTCGATATGTCGGGCATCTGGATTGTGGAGGGTAATCCCGACCTAAAGCCAGAGACGAGCCACAATTTCAACGTTTCGGCTGAATACACAAAGGGACATTACAACTTCACTCTATCTGCTTATCACAACAAAGTGAAGAACAAACTCTCCACGGCAGCACCATATTTCAAGAATCAAACCGATAAGTTGCCGTACCTAAAATACTCAAATCTTAACGACTACAGCGTAAATGGTGCAGAAGTAGGTGTACAGGCACGCTGGAACAACGGTATGTCGGCACGTCTTACATACGCCTATACCAACGAGCAACTGGCAAAGGACAAGGAAGGTAACACTATCAACAACCAATACATTCCTGCAAGAAAACATTCCGTAAATGCAAGGGTAGACTACGATAAGCAGATAACAAAGAACTATGGATTAGCAGTTGGACTTAATGGAAGAGTATTATCAGGAGTAGATAACATAGAATATAAGAATTACTATAACGTTAACGAGGGAACGCTAAAGGTAAGCTATCCTGCGTATTCAATATGGAAACTGTCTCTCGTGCAGCGTTTCGGCAAGGCTATAAAACTAAACCTTGCTCTCGACAACCTCCTCAACTATAAGCCCGAATACCATTATCTAAATAGTCCGTTAACCGATGGCATTAATCTTCAAGTCGGTGTTTCTATAGACATCGACAAGCTTTTCTGACATCGGTAGCGGTATAAAAATACACCTATAGGATGAAGAAGCACACCTATAGGGTATGGAATTTCGCTTATAATCTATAGAATTGACTGAACGCCTTTATGCAATATTCGTGGTCAGCAACCGACCCTGTCTCTCTTGCAGAGTGCATTGCAAGAACTGGATTACCCATATCAACGCCTCTAAGCGGTAACGATGAGGCAAGAATATTACCAAGTGTGCTGCCGCCAGCAACATCACTATGATTAACAAATCTCTGGCATGGCACTCCTGCAGTCTCGCAAATGCCTCTAAAAACGGCTGCCGACACGGCATCGCTGGCATATTTCTGCGCAGCATTAAACTTAATCACAGGACCTCCGCCTAGCACTGGATGATTCGTTGGGTCATATTTCTCAGAATAGTTAGGGTGCCAAGCATGAGCGTTATCTGCAGAAATCATAAATGCTTTCTCTATGCTGCGATAATAATCCTCCATATTTCCGCCTTGCGCAAATACAAGACGTTGCAACATAGTGCTAAGGAACGGACTGCCTGCGCCCTGTTTTGTCTGGCTTCCTGTCTCCTCATTGTCAAACACAGCAAGCACCTGAGTTGTTTCAGGAACATCTGTTGCATTATCAATAAGAGCAACTAATCCTGCATGGACCATACTTAGGTCATCAAGTCTGCCACTGGATATAAACTCATTATGTACTCCAAACGTGCAAGCTGGTGTAGCATCATACAGATAGAGGTCAAAGTCAAGAACATCCGTTGCCTTTATCCCAAGTTCTGAAGTAATCACATTCATCAGCATATTACCACGCTCCAACTCATTTTCCACTATTCCCAACAATGGGAGCATATCCTTTTGTTTGCTCAACTTTACCCCATCGTTCACCTGACGGTTAAAGTGAATGGCAAGATTACTTATTTGCAGCAACGGACGCTTTATATGTAAAAGCCTCGTTTCTGGATGCAAAACATCGTCTGAACGTACTATCACCCTACCCGCAAGACTCAACGGACGGTCGAACCAAGTACTCATTATCGGTCCGCCATATACCTCTGTATTCAGCTTAGTTATACCTCCCTCACACGCCATCTCGGCATTTGGCTTAACACGGAACGTAGGTGAGTCGCAATGAGCGCAAATAAGATGAAAGCCATTGTCTGATATTTTTTCCTTTCCTATATGCACTGCGTATATTGAAGAGTCGTTCTTTGTAAAGAAGATTTTATCTCCCGCAGACATTTTCCCTAATGGTTGCGCAACGTCAACCTCTTTGAAGCCATTAGCCACAAGTGTCTCTTTTATAGTTTTAACTGCCAGAAAATTTACTGGAGAAGCATCTAGAAAGTCAATAAGATTCTGTATCATAACTATTCTATTTAAAAGTTTTCTATAATATCACCATATCCTATGCATAAGATAATGCAAATATATAGAAAAAGTATTATTCATCAATGTATCGCCATAATAAAATTGTCCCAATCAGCAGGCACGCCAACCTTGCTAAAGTTCTTTTCATATAGCCTTTTACGAGCAGAGTTTATCGAGCTTTTCTCTTTGAACAACAATTTTGCAATAACAGCAGGTCTAAAGCCAATCCTCAAAAGAAGCGTTATCCTTTTATTTACCATTGTCATATTCTTCATACCTAAAACAACATTTTCCATATTCGGATAAACGCCATATACTAATTTTTCCAATTCTTTCCAATCATCGTCATTTAAAGTATTAGAGA
>CAVKAH010000014.1:0-25111 GCA_963654095.1 Oscillospiraceae bacterium | reverse complement strand
CTGAAGACAAGAAACATTAATGTCGTAAAATAGATGCCTAAGATACAGAATGTGTTAATAGAGAGTTCGTCCTTTATAAAAATTGGATTGTGGAGAATTACAGAAGGTCAGAATGAACTCTTAGCAATAGGAACAAACTGTCAGTATCTTGAGGATATTCAGAATATAAAATCTCAAGTTCGCAGATTGGAATATCTTGCCACACGTGCCTTATTGCAAGATATGATTGGAAATACGGCGAAAATACGCCATTATTCATCTGGAAAACCTTATTTGACCGACGGAAGAAATATAAGTATAAGTCATACAAAAGAATATGTTGCTGTTGCTGTATCAGATGATTATAATGTTGCTTTAGATATAGAATATGTAAGTGATAGGGTGTGTCGTGTCGCCAATAGATTTTTAAGGGATGATGAATTTGCAGAAACTACAATACAAAAATTGTTAGTATGGTGTGCAAAAGAAACACTTTATAAGTTGCACAGCGAGGATGAACTTGTTTTTGAGGATATGAGAGCCGTCGATATCCCCAACTTAGATTCTGTATCATCAGGAAAATTCATCATTCAAAATATGAAAAGGATGCAGAATATAGCAATAAATTTTATTGTAACTGATGACTATGTTTTTACTTTTGCAAAGGAAAACATCAGGAAATGATGTAAAAACATATAAAAACATTGTGTGTAAGAAATAAAATTGTGTAACTTTGCACATATATAATTATAACAATATAATAATATGAAAATTTCACACATTGAACATTTGGGAATAGCTGTCCAGAGTATTGAGGAAGCTCTTCCGTATTTCAAAGACGTTTTAGGACTTGATTGTTATGCCGTAGAAGAGGTTGCAGACCAGAAGGTAAAGACTGCTTTCTTGAAATGTGGTGACGTTAAGCTTGAATTGTTAGAGCCAACATCACCAGACAGTACAATACAAAAATGGCTTGACAAAGGCAATCATGGCGTTCACCATGTTGCTTTCTGCGTAGAAGATGGTGTTGCCAATGCTCTTGCTGAGTGTGATGAAAAGGGTGTACGTTTGATTGATAAGGCACCTCGCAAGGGTGCGGAGAACTTGAATATAGCTTTCTTACATCCGAAATCAACATGCGGAATTCTCACAGAATTATGTGAGCATTAATAAAGTTAAGTCTTTATAAAAACTACGAAAATAATATTCAGAAAAAACAAAATTATATCAAATAATTATGAGCAAACAATTAGAAAAAATCAAGCAGTTGATTGCCAAGCGTGATGAAGCTCGCATAGGTGGCGGTGAGAAAGCCATCGAAAAGCAGCATGCACGCGGTAAATATACAGCACGTGAGCGTATTGATATGCTCCTCGATGAGGGCAGTTTTGAAGAATATGATATGTTCAAACTCCACCGTTGTACAAACTTCGGTATGGAAAAGAAGCAATATCTTGGTGATGGAGTAGTGGCAGGTTGCGGAACTATCGATGGTCGCCTTGTTTATATCTTTGCTCAAGATTTCACCGTAAATGGTGGTTCTCTTTCTGAGACAATGGCTCAGAAGATTTGCAAGGTTATGGATATGGCAATGAAGATGGGAGCTCCTGTTATTGGAATCAACGATTCTGGTGGTGCTCGTATTCAGGAAGGCATCTGCGCCTTGGCTGGTTTCGCTGAGATATTCGAGCGTAATATCCTTGCATCGGGTGTGATACCTCAGATTAGTGGTATCTTTGGTCCTTGTGCAGGTGGTTCTGTTTATTCTCCTGCACTGACCGACTTCACCCTTATGATGGAGAATACCTCTTATATGTTCTTGACTGGTCCAAAAGTTGTAAAGACTGTAACAGGTGAGGATATCGATCAGGAGCATCTTGGAGGTGCTAGTGTTCATGCCACAAAGAGTGGTGTTACCCATTTCACGGCTTCTACAGAGGAGGAGGCAATGGAGATGATAAAAACTCTCTTGAGCTATATTCCTTCAAACAATATGGAGCAGGCTCCTCGTAAGGAGTGCACAGACCCGATTAACCGCATGGAGGATTCTCTCAATGAGATTATCCCAGAGGATCCAAATATGGCATACGATATGTATAAGGTTATTGGTGCTGTTGTTGATAATGGTGAGTTCTTCGAGGTACAGCCAAAGTTTGCAAAGAACATCATCGTAGGTTTCGCTCGTTTCAATGGTCAGAGTGTAGGTATCGTTGCCAACCAGCCTTCTTGCTATGCAGGTGTGCTTGACGTTAATGCAAGTCGTAAGGGAGCACGTTTTGTTCGCTTCTGCGATGCTTTCAACATTCCAATAGTTAGCCTTGTTGATGTACCAGGATTCTTGCCAGGTACAGGTCAGGAGTACAATGCCGTAATTCTTCATGGAGCGCAGTTGCTTTATGCTTATGGCGAAGCTACAGTGCCAAAGGTTACAGTAACATTGCGTAAGAGCTATGGTGGTAGTCATATCGTTATGGGCTGCAAGCAACTCCGTACAGACATCAACTATGCTTGGCCATCGGCAGAGATTGCCGTTATGGGTGCAAGTGGTGCCGTAGCTGTGCTTTGTGCTAAAGAAGCAAAGACACATGAAGATCCTAAGGCATTCCTCGCAGAGAAGGAAGATGAATACACAGAGATGTTCGCTAATCCATATCAGGCAGCTAAGTATGGCTATATTGATGATGTGATAGAGCCTCGCAACACTCGTTTCCGCATCTGTCGTGCATTGGCTCAGCTCGCTACAAAGCGTGAGGGCTTGCCTGCTAAGAAGCACGGAAACATTCCTATGTAATATAAAATATTTATAGTATGGGAAAAACAAATAATGAGGTATATGCTGCAATAGCATTGGCTCTGCATGAGTTCAAGGGTAACAATGTACATGACAAGGAGAGTGGCATTATTACTATCAAGAAGAGACATTCAGATTGGGAGTCTCACATCTTGTGCATGACACCAGAACCTCGAAAATAATATTGATTGAAATGAAAGAATACAAATATACTATCAATGGCAATAAGTATGATGTAGAGATTAAAGACATCGTTGAGAATATTGCCACAGTTACCGTTAACGGTGAGACATATAGTGTTGAGATGGAAAAGGAGGCGGAGCCTGTAAAGAAGAAGGTTGTTGTTAAGCCTGTGGCTCAGCCCCAACCTTCAACTGAGACTTCTTCAGCTTCGTCGGCAAAGGTAAACACCAATAATGCTCTTAAAGCACCGCTACCTGGAGTAATCCGTGAAATCAACGTTGCTGTTGGTGATGAGGTTAAGGTTGGCGACACCGTTGTTGTTCTTGAGGCAATGAAGATGGCTAACAATCTTGAGGCAGAGAAAGCTGGTAAGGTAACAGCCATCCTCGTTCAAGCTGGCGAGAGCGTTATGGAGGATACTCCACTCGTTGTTATTGAGTAATTATCTAACTGAAGTAATAAAATTATTACTACTTGCTAAATTTTTTAGTAAATGAAAAATTAGGATTGGATTCCTCGCTTGGAATTCAGCCCTTTTAGTTACCTTTGTTTTGCAAAAAAATCTATTACTATCCGCTTGTGCCTTTCTAATGTTTATTTTTTGTGGAATATTGCTTACCTTATATATTTATTTTTTTTCAAAAAATCTGTCATTCTGTCATTATGCCACGATAAGTACTTATAAGTCAATGTAATAAACAACTTTGACAGAAGCTTTTGTTTAAAGATATCTGTCATTAACTGTCAGTCGCCAAACACCAAGCTTTTTCTATATAAACATTTAATACACAATATTTTAAGTACAAACTTTCCTTCTGTTACCTATATCATTTTGATACGTTATCCTATACTTTTTTACCAGAAAAGTGGGGTACTTTTTATTAAAACATAGGCTTATCTGCCCCCAAAAACGACTAAATCCGTCTCTCCCCTTATGACAGATTAATGACAGATAGATGACAGATATTGTAAACACTTAACAATATAACCTTCTTAAATACAGGTACTTATATTATCCGCTGACAGAATGATAGATAAAACAAAAAATAATATTAGCAATCAACGAACTTTTACATATTTAGAATTATTACTGTTTGACTTTTACAGAATAGCAATAATTCCCAACATGAATATCTGTGATTTTACGAAAGAAGCAATTTATGCTCTATTCCCTTAGTCGGTATTCTTGGGGAGTGCAGTCTTCAAGACGTTTAAAGTATTTGCAGAAAAAGCTGGCGGTGGGGAAATGGAGCAGTTCAGCAATCTCGGCAATTTGTAGATTACTATGTTTTAGCATCACTTTAGCTGCCGTTATTACTGCACGATCTATCCACTCCTTTGCCGTGATGCCGCTGGTTTGGCGTATCACAGTACCGAGGTATCGCTCTGTAATGCAAATCTTTTCGGCATAAAAAGCAAGTTGACGATGCTCCTTGCAATGGTTGTTTACGAGATAGATGAAGCGGTCGAAGATGTCGTTAGCAGAGCGATGAGACGTTGCGTAGGTGTATGGGCGGTCGAAGAGCGTATTATAATAAGAGGTGATGGTGCATAGCATGTTGTTGATAACTTGCTGGTAGGATTTCTCTCTGCCCATGATGTCATGAGAAATCGTGGTGTTTTCTTGTAAACTCTCAGTTGCTTTAGCAAGTTTAGTGTCTTGTTCGGTCGCAATATTCCATAGCAAGATAAACATATTATTGAGTAGTTGCATCGTAATATGGTCAATCTTCTGGATACCATGCTTCAGTTTGCCATTAAAAACATCAGGCAACTGTCCGTTGTGGGCAACATGAAACATATCAGCAGATACTCCAATTCCCGTAATCTGGAAATCTTCGCTTACGTCGAGAGGCTCTACGATAGAGCCTGGAGTAAATAATATTATTGTACCTGCCTCAATTTTGTATTTCTGCAGATTGATGATGCCGTGCATATAACCACGTTTTACAAATCCCAAACGGTAGTCTTCCAATAGATAAGGGCTGCCTTTCGGATTGATGAAAGGCTTCAAAAGTCTATTCATGTCAATAACTATGCCAAACCCCTCCTTGAAGTAAGACATGTCGGGTTGGATATTGGCAGAGATAATTGTAGAATACATGCTCTGCAATGTAAGTAGTTGAGGCTGTTTCATAATATGATCCAAATGTTTAATATCCTCTTTTCTTGTTTGAATGTTCTTTTTGTTTGATTTTAAATTCAAAGGTAGTAAATATTCTTGTGTTATGTTTTCTTTTTGTAAGAAATCGAACTAAAAGAACATTTCTCTATTCCTAAGGGTAACGAAGGGATAGAATAAACTCCATATTTTTGCATCAGGAAAAACAAAACTTGTAGCATAGTCATACTTTATACAAGCAAATAACAATAACAAAACCAAGAAAATGAACAAACGACAATTACTGGCAATCTTTCTCTTTGCGTCTCTCTCAGCGCAAGCGATTACTCTGAAGGAATGTTTGCAAATGGCGCACGACAACTATCCTGCCATTAAGCAATACCAGATGATAGAGCAGACGCATGATTTCAGCTTGGAAAATGCAGCCAAGGGATGGCTGCCGCAGGTGAGTGTGTCTACAGGAGCATACGCTTTCACCGATATCTTAAAACTCCGTGAACCGATGAAAAGCATCGGCGTAGATATGAAAAACTATGTGGCAAATGCCTCTTTCGTGGTCAAGCAAAATGTGTATGATGGTGGAAACATTGCGGCACAGAAAGGTGTAGCTTCAGCACAAGCAGAGGTGCAGAAGAACCAGCTCAACGTTTCGATATACAGTATTAACGAGCGAGTGCAGCAAATATATTTTGGTATTCTACTTCTTGATGAGCAAATTGCAAAGAATGAGTTGCATCAAAATGATTTCTTAACGAGTGAAAAGACTATTCGGAGCATGATGAAAGGTGGAATAGCCAATCAGAGCGACCTTGATGTAATACTTGTTGAGGGGCTGAAACTGAAGCAACAGAAGAGTGTTCTCCTTGCATCCCGACAGGCTTATATTAATATGTTAGGAGTGTTCATTGGGAGAGAGATACAAGAAACGGAACAGTTTGATAAGCCTATAGCAGACATTACGACGGGCTTGAACCGTCCAGAACTACAGTATTACGCCTCGCAAAACCTATTGATCGATGCTCAGCGAAAGCAACTTAACACAAGGCTTCGTCCAACTGTCTCCTTCTTCGGAATGGGTATGTTGCATAGCAATGTCTCCGATATATTTAACAGAGGAGTGCTTGGATGTGGTATTTCGCTCTCTTGGAACATCGGTGCACTATATACTCGCAAGAACGATATCAAGAAATTAGACGTACAACGACAGATGAATGACGTTCAGCGAGAGGTATTTATCTTCAATAATCGTTTGCAAAACAAACAGGAAAGTGGGGTCATCGCCTCGCTTCGTCAACAGATAGCACAAGATGAAGAAATCGTCAGCCTTTATGAGTATATACGAATAAAGAGCGAAAATAAGGTGCAGTCGGGAACGGAAAGCGTAAACGAACTTGTAAGGGATATTAATGCCGTAAATCTTGCCAAGGAACAGATGACGATGCATGAGATACAATTATTGCAAGAAATCTATAAACTGAAGAATATCAATAACAATTAAAAGAAAAAACATAAAAACAGATTATGAGAATGAACGGATATTATATAATAGGATGCGTGATGTTGGCATTGGGCCTTGCATCTTGCGGTAACGAGGAGAAGGAGTATGATGCAACGGGAACTTTCGAGGCAACTGAGATTACCGTTTCGGCAGAGCAGAACGGAGAGCTGTTACACTTTGATATTCATGAGGGCGACAGTATTCCTAAAGGGATGCAAGTAGGATTGATAGACACCGTGCAACTCTATCTGAAAGCCCTCCATATAGGTGCTACCAAATTGGTTTATGCAGCCCAACGCCCCGATCTGGATAAGCAAGTGGCTACCACAAAAGAGCAACTTGCGAAGGCTCGCAAGGAGTATAACCGCTTCTTAGGACTGGTGAAAGATGGTGCTGCCAATCGCAAAAACCTCGATGATGCACGCAGTCAGGTACAGGTATTGGAGCGTCAGCTTGAGGCACAAAAGTCGCAACTTGGCACTTCCACCAATAGTCTTAATGCCCAAATGAATACGGCAGATATCCAGAAACTACAGGTGGCAGACCAGTTAAAGAAATGCCACGTCCTTTCGCCCATCTCAGGAACTGTGTTGGAGAAGTATTCTGAGCAGGGCGAGTACGCTTCCATCGGCAAGCCATTGTTTAAGATCGCTGATACCCACAATATGTTTCTCCGTGCTTATATCACCTCTTCGCAACTCAAAAGCGTGAAGATAGGGCAGACGGTGAAGGTGTTTGCCGACTATGGTAATGGTGAGAAGAAGGAATATTCAGGCATAGTTTCATGGATATCCTCAAAATCGGAGTTCACACCAAAGACTATACTTACGGATGATGAACGTGCAGACCTTGTCTATGCCATCAAGATTGCCGTAAAGAACGATGGATATTTGAAGATTGGAATGTATGGGGAGGTGAAGATGTAGAGTTTAGAATTTAGAGTTTAGAAGGGGAAAATAATACTATAACGACTTATGATGGATAAGAATGACAAGGCAATAATTGTGGATGATATTTCCAAACGATATGGTCAGGTGGAGGCACTGAGGCATGTTAGCTTATCGGTGGATAAGGGCGAGATATTCGGACTTATCGGTCCTGATGGCGCAGGCAAGACTACGCTCTTTCGTATCCTTGCAACACTCATCCTTCCATCTGTAGGCACAGCAGCCGTAGATGGCTTCGATGTAGTGAACGAGATGGAGGCTATACGCAAGCGTGTGGGGTATATGCCTGGTAAATTCTCACTCTATCAAGACCTTACAGTGGAAGAAAATTTGGAATTTTTTGCCACGCTTTTTGGAACTACGGTCAATGAGGAATACGACAACATCAAGGCTATCTATTCGCAGATTGAACCTTTCCGAAAGCGTAGGGCTGGGGCTTTGTCGGGAGGTATGAAGCAAAAGCTCGCTCTCTCATGTGCTTTGGTGCATAAACCCAGCATACTTTTACTCGATGAACCAACAACAGGTGTTGACCCCGTGAGCCGCAAGGAGTTTTGGGATATGCTCTCCACGCTGAAAGAAAAAGGAATGACAATCATTGTCTCCACCCCTTATCTGGACGAGGTGCGCCGTTGCGACCGCATAGCCTTCCTTCAAGAGGGAGAGGTGAGGGGAATAGGAAATCCCGATGATATCTTGTGTAAGTTTAAGAGCGTATTCAATCCTCCTGAGATTAATAGAACAAAGAGCGAAGACTGTAGAGAAGAGGATGAAGAGCAATACTCCATCGAGGTGTCTCATCTCGTAAAATCCTTTGGCTCTTTCCGTGCCGTTGACGACATTTCCTTTAAGGTGAAGAAGGGAGAAATATTTGGTTTCCTCGGAGCAAACGGAGCAGGTAAGACCACCGCCATGCACATCCTTACTGGACTTAACCAACCTACGAGTGGAAGCGGACGGGTGGCAGGTTGCGACATCGTTACGGAGTACGAAAAGATAAAGAAGCATATCGGCTATATGAGTCAGAAGTTTTCGCTCTACGAGGACTTAACAGTAAGGGAAAATATACGACTCTTTGCTGGTATATATGGAATGAACGACAAGGCAATAAGGAGAAAAACATCAGAACTACTAGAGAAACTTCATTTCGCAGACCACGGCAACGACATCGTTTCAAGTATTCCTTTAGGTTGGAAACAGAAATTAGCATTCTCTGTAAGTATCTTCCATGACCCCGAAATCGTATTCCTCGATGAACCAACAGGTGGTGTTGACCCTGCCACAAGGCATCAGTTTTGGGAACTCATCTATGAGGCTGCCGACCGCGGAATAACCATTTTCGTAACCACCCATTATATGGATGAGGCTGAGTATTGCGACCGCATCTCCATCATGGTAGACGGCAAGATAAAGGCGATGGGGACACCCATGGAACTGAAGCGGGAGTTCAATCAGCCCGACATGGACCACGTATTTACTTACCTTGCCAGACATTCAAATAGAAAGTAAAGAAGACAACTAAAAATGAACCAATTTATATCTTTTGTAATAAAGGAAAAACGACATATCCTTAGAGACAAGCGCACGATGTTGATACTCTTCGGAATGCCAGTGGTGATGATGCTGCTCTTCGGCTTCGCCATCTCCACCGACGTAAAGAACGTGCGCACCGCCGTAGTGCTATCATCAGTAGACCACGAGACGCAGAAAAGGATAGAGGCTCTTGGTGCAAACGAATATTTCAATATATTATATAAGGTGAATACGCCTGCCGAGGCAGAGTTACTCATTCGCCGTCAGAAGGCAGACCTCGCCATCGTATTCGGTCAGGATTATGCTTCCAAACATTCCGACATTCAGATTATCACCGATGGTGCCGACCCTAATATGGCGCAAATGTATGCCAATTACGCAGTGCAGATATTGCAACATCCTATACAAGCCCAAATACCGATAGTTAACAAACTGCTTTACAATCCCCAGATGCGCAGTTGCTACAATTTTGTGCCAGGTATCATGGGTATGCTCTTGATGCTTATTTGCGCAATGATGACGAGTATCAGTATTGTTAGGGAGAAGGAACGAGGCACGATGGAGGTACTCCTAGTAAGTCCCGTTCGCCCTCTTATGATTATTATAGCCAAGGCTGTACCTTATCTGCTTTTAGCATTCGTCATCCTGGCTTCCATCCTACTCATCTCCAAATACATTCTTTTAGTGCCTTTAGCAGGTAGTCTCTTTTGGATAGTGGTGGTATCTGCCATTTATATCATTGTGGCTCTCTCGTTAGGTTTGCTTATCAGTACAGTGGCAAAGACACAACTTGTTGCCTTGTTAGCTTCAGCGATGATGCTCATTATGCCTTGCGTGTTACTGACCGGAATGATGTTTCCCGTGGAGAGTATGCCAGAGATTTTACAATGCGTGTCTGCTATATTGCCTCCGAGATATTACATTGCTGCTATGCGCAAGTTGATAATTATGGGAGTAGGAATAGACAAAGTGGCGCATGAGGTGCTGGTGCTTTGCATCATGGCGATTGTTCTGCTCGCTGCTGTCCTTAAAAACTTCAATAAACGATTAGAGAAATAGTGCTTATGATATTAAAGTATTTGATACAAAAGGAGTTTTTGCAGATTATCCGCAACCCTTTCTTGCCTCGTCTCATTCTTGTTTTCCCGATAATAATTATGTGTGTGATGCCTTGGGTGATGAACATGGAGATAAAGAATATCGTGGTGGATGTAGTAGACCATGACCGCAGTTCGATGTCAGCCCAACTTGTTCGTCGTATAGAAGCAAGCGGTTATTTCATTTTTCATGGTCAGCAGCGTGGCTATAAGGATGCTTTGGCAGATGTGGAGCAATCGGAGGCTGATGTGATAGTAGAGATTCCGCAGCACTTTGAGCGGGACATGAAGCGAGGAGAACATCCTCAGGTACTCATTGCAGCAAACGCTGTGAACGGAACAAAGGGGATGATGAGTACGCAGTATATGAACAATATCATTCAACAACACTTGGCAGAAATCGGTTCCACTATGCCACAATGGCGGTCTGTCGCAGCTTCTTCTACCGTTTCCACCCTCTATCTCTATAACAAACACCTGAACTACAAACTTTTCATGATACCCTCTCTGATGGCAATCCTTGTCATGCTGATGTGCTGTTTCCTGCCTGCCCTCAATATTGTAGGCGAGAAAGAGTGCGGAACTATAGAGGCAATCAACGTAACACCTGTGGGTAAGGGACAGTTTATCCTTGCCAAACTGATACCTTACTGGCTTATAGCTCTCGTTGTGGTAACGGTTTGCTTCATATTGGCTTGGCTTGTGTATGGCATTACTTGTGCTGGCAGTCTGTGTCTGGTTTATTTCTTGACGATATTGTTGGCTTTTGTATTTAGTGGTTTAGGACTTGTTATCTCTAATTATAACGATACGATGCAGCAAGCGGTATTGGTAATGTGGTTTATCGTGGTATGCTTAATTCTCCTTAGCGGTCTTTTCACTCCCGTTCGTTCTATGCCGCAGTGGTCATATCTTACTACTTATGTAAATCCGATGCACTACTTTATTGATGCCATCCGCACGGTTTTTGTTCGTGGAGGTGATTTCGCATCAGTTGCCCATCAGGTGTTAGCACTATCTGTTATTGCCGTTTTGATGAACGTTTGGGCAGTGGTAAGTTATCGCAAGAATTCGTGAGTATGTAGTAATTATCAGTGTGGAATGGTTAATGTCTATCCTCTCCCTCGTCAACGCCAAGTCCAAATAGTGCAAAGTCGCCCTTTAGTGGGTCGTCGGGGAATACCTCTAACATCACATCTGTGAGTTTTCTTGCGGCAGCCATTGATGTCGTGCGGCTCTGTAGTAGTTCCATTCGGCATGCCTCCTGCACCACATGAGTGTCGAGTGGCATGATGAGCGTACGGCGGTCGATGATGTCTGCCCATAGTCCTATGTCTACAGGCGACTCCGAGCGCACCATCCAACGCAGAAACATACAGAGGCGTTTGCAGGCAGACGAACTGTTCTTGGGTATAATCTTGCTAGTGTTCGTAAAAAAATTACAGAGTGCCTCTATTGCCTCAAGGGCTGTAGAGGCATTTTGCTGGATATAATTCTTCATCGAGCCATATTGCATCAGCATACTCTGGTATGCCGTAAGAAGCTGAAACATATCGTGGTATGTATACAGACGGTAGTAGCAGTTGGTGGAGTCGGGGATATCTTGTCGCCATTCGCCAGAGCGCACCCAATAGTCCATTTCGCCTTTGGCGGCATTGAGCATATATTGTATCTTCGGAAAGAACTGTTTTCGTGAACCATAGCTTAGGCATGATGCAAGAAACGCCATAGCTTCTTGATTGGCTTTTCCGTCAACCATGTGCATGAATCTACTTGGATCGGCAGACAGGAAATCAGTTGTTTCGTATTTCTCGGCGAGATATATAATACGTTGTTTCAGATTGTTGTCCATATCAGTTGCTAATCATTAGGTAAAAGTTTTAATCTGCTTTTCTTCATCCAAGCTGTTCTTCGTCGTTAAAGCCAGGAATTGAGAAGTTACCTTTACAATAGTTTTCAAAAGTCGTATCTATTAAGCCGCCCTTTCCTTTAACGAAGTCTATCAACTTGCTGAATGTTACATTCCTTTTCAGTAGCCATGGGTTCCCAATGAGCACGAGGTTAAGTCTTGCCCTTGTCATAGCCACGTTAAGTTTGCGGTCGATAATCATGCCGTCCTCTTCAAACACGTTGTCAGTAAGGAAATTAAGTTGATAAGGCTGTTGTATGGTGAAACCATAAACGATATAATCGCGCTGACTACCTTGGTAACGTTCTACGGTGTCGATGGTTATGTTGTGCAAGATGGGGATGCAGAATTTATCGATAGCATTGCGTATGGTAGAGATCTGGTTTCTGTAAGGCACGATAACGCCAACTGTTTGGTTTTTGTTAAAGCTATCTTTTGTCATCAAGTAAATGCGGTGAACGGTATTTGCGATCATCTCTGCCTCAATACTATTAGTCTTTCCCGACAATGAACGCTTGGGGCGTTCTGAACACACAAAGGCAACTCTCCTTGAGGCAAGCAGCTTGGTTATGCCATCGTTTGTCTCTATGTCAATATTAGGCAGCAACTGATGTTCTAATGGTACTACCTCCAACTTGTTGCCATAGAAAGCCATGTTTGGGAATGCAGCAATATCCTGATGCATACGTCCTTGTTTTGTGAGCATATACACAAAACGTTCATCATAACCATTACTTGTCTTGAATTGATGCAAGAGCCTTTCAAACAGAGAATTGCGGCAGTCGGTTAAATGTATACTTTTTAGTAATTTGTCGGTAACTATCGACACATCCTGCGTCTGTTGTACCACAGCTGGCAACTGTTTATGGTCTCCGATAAGTACAAATTTCTTTATAGCCTCCTTACCTTCTTCTTGTGCAGATAGAAGTCCTAAAAGATGAGGCTCGAGGATCTGAGATGCCTCGTCGATGATGGCAAGTGAGAATTGCTTTAGTTTGAAGAGAGCCATGTTTGCACTCAGTGCCGATGTCGTTCCGCAGAATATACGGGTGTTCTTAATCTTCTGTGCCAGTTCATTACCGCCTTTCTCGGAGTTTGCCGTAATCTCACAAAGTAGAAACTTTCTGTATTCCTTTGAACACGATAGGTCGGAACCGATGCGAATGAAGTCAAAATCAGGATTTTCCTTCTCCTTTATCTCTACTAACTTACTGCAGATCTCGTCTACAGCCCTATTGGTGTATGATAGAAGCAGTATGTTGGTGCCTTGCTCCAGCAGTTCCTCTTTAAGAAGATTTACCAATCCGTAAGAAGTCTTTCCCGTTCCTGGTGGGCCGATAATAAGGAATAAGTCGCAGGCTTGTTTAGCCCTCGTTACCAAAGAGTTGAAACTACCGTAGCTACCTTTTATAGATAATGAGGTGTCAACCTCTGGCTCTCTTTGTAGGAGGATAAGGTCTTTACGGCGTTGGGTGGTTGACAGAAAACTATGTATGCCGCAGTATAGTGAGTTGTTTGACGACTCCAGCATATCGTGTTCAATGGCCCAAAGCATATCTTTGTGTCTTTCGAATATCTGCTTGTCAGTCTGACTGTTGCGCAGCCTTACCACTATGCAGCTCTCCCTTATGTCCTCAATGCTTGCACGGAATACCATATTGGCACAAGCATCAGGAACAGTCCCTTGCTTGTAATAATAAAGAATAACGATATCGCCAGTTCTGAAGTTCGTTGTGTCTGCCGAAATGACATCATCGAAATTGAGTGTTACGGAGTGTACGCCACTATCGTCCTCGCCATAACAACCGATGCGAAGATTGTCGTAGATATTGCCAGCCGCCTTTTTCTCGTCAATGGTGTCGTGCCAGATGGAGGCAAAGCCAGAGTTCTCCTTCGTTTTGTTTCCCACTTTAGAGAGTAATGTCTCCTCCTCGACAAATTGCATAAAACGTAGGTAATATGTCAGTTCCAGCGGCGAAGCCTTATGGATAGGGTCAAGAATTTCGGCAAGTTGAGGTCGAGTGTAGTTTTCCCATAGTTTTCCCGAAGAGTGTTTCTGGTTCAGCATCTCTGGTGTTAGCGTGCGCAATATATCCATGCCCTCTTTGGCATAGAGGATTTCGCTCCATACTATAAGGTTTCGTATCCTTATGGCATTGAGCAAAAGTTGTGGGTTCTGCGGTACGGCAAGTAGACCTTTGCCATATTTGGAGTAAAGCAGAAAATTAGATATTTGGTTGGCATACTTGTTATATCCATATTGGAAAAGGGCTCGATAAAGAAGTAGCTGCACATAATGCGGCACTTTTATCTCTGGCACATTTGGATCGTATCCTGGAGCTGTAAATGGAACGAATGTTCCTTTGCCAGATTTCTGTTCTATGATGATGTATCTGTTGTCTGGATTATTCTCTTTTCCCTCGTTCTCTTTACTATAAAAGAAATCCATACGTCCTTGAATACCAAGCACGTTACTGAAAAACGATGGTTCCAACACTACGTCTTTCGTGTTGTAGTTGCCGATGTCATGGCGCAGGTCTTGTCCTACAAGTTTCTCTATATTAGTCTTTTGTATTTTTGCATCGTTCTTGAATTTCACGAAGTCTTTTATAAAGTCTTGGCATGATATAAGGTATAGGGCATTGTCCTTTACAAACTCCTTTAGACTGTGTTCAAAAGGGATGTCCCTACCATGAACGGTGTTGTCGAGCATCTGTCCAGCAAAGTTTCCGAGATGTATGGGCAGTGTGTTTTGTCGTGGTTTTAGCTTATTGATGAGGCTCACAAAAGGTGAGTCGGCATAAGTTTCGAAGCATCCAGCAATGGTGGTGATGTTTACGAGATAATCGGGTTCAAGAATTATCAATTCAGGTAGCCAATACAATCCCCTCTCATCTTGACGTGGTCGCACAAGGTTTAGTTGTGCTCCTTGCCAGAGAACAGATTTGAGATAATCCCACGATAATTTACCATTAAGCGTAAGAATGGGGTTCTTCTTGCTATAGCATATTTGTATAGTAGTTCCGTTTTCTTCTTCTGCAGCCCAAATGAAATCGTCGTCCCATCGCTCCACGACAACTCTCAAGAGCTTCTCATCAAACTTTCCCCATGAGCTCTTTCTGTCGGCTTTAGGGAAGAATTGCTTTATTGCGGTGGGTATCTCTTTCTTTCCGCAAAGGTGATAAACAAGCAGAGTGGTAGCTTTTAGGTTATGCGGAAAATCTTTCCGCAGCTTGTCGCTCGTAATTGCAACATTCTTGTTGAACTCAGGAAGCATCTGTTTCCTTGTCATCTGCACAATGTTGACGATGGAGTAGGGAACGTGATGTTCCTTGAAACAATAATCGAGTTTAGCGAACAATCCTACGAACGATATGTTGCAGTTTGCCACACCTTGTTCTACCACTCTTCGAAACACGTTCTTCAGTATGTCGTATCTTATCTCTATGTCAAGTTCTTCAGCGCATGCCTCAAGCAGTTGACCATAGAAATCCTCGGCAGAGTCAATGACAACGCTCTTTCCAAGAACTTTTTGTATTGCCTTAGAGTTATCGTTTGTACGATGAGTGTAAACTTTATATTTCATTAGGTTATAGTCCCACGCTATCTATTCTCAGCTTTATCATTCCTGCAGGAACACGTACATCAACTTCGTCGCCAGCTTTCTTTCCGAGCAAAGCTTCAGCGATGGGCGATTTAATGGAAATCTTTCCTTCTCTAAGGTTTGCTTCGTGTGGGCTAACGATGGTATAGTCCATACTCTTGCCAGCAGCGATGTTTGTTATTCTAATCTTGCTGAGCAGCCCTACGCAGTCGCTTTTCAATACCGACTTGTCTATAACACGTGCATTTTCCAATATCCTTTGTAGGAAGCGTGCTCTACCCATAAGACGCCCCTGCTCACGCTTTGCGGCATGGTATTCAAAATTTTCGCTTAGGTCGCCCTTATCACGTGCTTCAGATATAGCATCTTTTACTTGAGGTAGTTCTACAGTTTCCAAATGGTGTAGTTCTTCGGCAATCTTGTCGAAGCCTTCTTGCGACATATATTCCATAATTCTTGTTGTGTCTTTTAAATTGATGGTTCTAAAGGCGTGTTCTGTAAAATCCATTAGAGAGCATTTTGTCGAACTCGCCTAAAGAGAGTGTAATTTCTTTCTGTCTGTAACTCTTTATACTAATAAAAACTTGTGCAAAGATAACGAACTTTTTTATATCGAACAAAACGATAATATGTTTTAGCATTACTATACGTGGGCTTATTCCATGAGAAATAGCTGTTTATACATAAAAACAAAAAAAATATTGTCATAATGTTGCACAATAATAAAAAATAATTGTATTTTTGCATAAACTAAAGAAGCTATCAAACTTCGCAAGGGATTGTTTAAACGAGTAGTGATTATAATTATGAAGAAAATTTATTATATCATATTGGCTTTAGGAATGATGAGTTCGTCAGTTATGGCGAATGTTATGCCAGCCGTTGAAATAATAGAGAATGACTATGATGGTCAGAAAGGTGGCATCTCATTAAGGGTGATTACTGAGGGCAATGGTCAGACTTACATACGTGTGATAAATGCTACTAATCAGACAATTCTTATCTACGACATCTCTGGTGCTCCAATAAAGAAAATTAAGGTGGATGGAGCTGATAAAACTTATGAACTTGTTTTGCGTAAAGGTTGCTATATCGTAAAAGTTGGCAATGTTGTTCGTAAGGTGTCGGTAAGTTAGTAGCTATAAGATAATAATTGACAATAAAGAAAATAATATATTTATATTTGGCGAGGATACATATTGTATGTACCCTCGTTTTTATTTTGCTCGTATTGTCTTAGAGAACATCATTTTCTTCTTATAAAGACCCATCCAAGTCGGTGGGTTTTGCCTTTGGCGGATAGAGAACGTATGATATACATGCCATCGGGAATATCGTAAACATTCATCTTGTCGCCAATATAACGTTTTGAAGCTATAATATTTCCAGTAACATTCTCAAAAAGTAAATACTCTATATCGAGAGTTGATGGTATAGTGGGCAATGATATAGTGTTCCCCTCATTGCGTATAAGTCGTTGCTGTAGTGAGCTATTGCTATTGATTGTGCCGTCAGTATAGCTCTGCAAGGCTATGCTCTCCTTGCCGTAGCGGTCAATAGCTGTAATTGCGAAATGTTTGGCAAAGGCAGAGTGGGGGATGCTTATCGCTGTTTCGTTTATGCGCATGGCGATGAGATTGCGTGTATCGGCAATGTCAACGGGAGCTTCTTGGCTGGCATATACATTGTATAGAGCAGCATCGTGTGTTGTAGCATCTGCAGGTTGCCATGAAAGAAAGGTCGTTGTGTTGTCGCTTTTTATAGATAGGTTTCTCGGTGCTGATGGCGATGGATGAACATACCATGTCATTTCTGGCACGAGGGCTGGGTATCGGTTGTGTTCATTGGCGGTGAAACTATATACACCTTTCACGTTGTCCATAAAGAATTTATTGCGAAACATTGCCGTACCTATTCCCATCTGTCGGCAAACGTTCATCTCTCGTTCAATATCCTGAAAATTCCAGTTCGCTTCTTTAGGAGAGAGAAAATAAATTCCCAATCCTGCACTCACCGTCTTGCCGTTGCTCTGTTCTTTCCAGTCGGCAGCAAAGGGATAGAAATTATTGCCTCGGAAATACATCATTGGGTAAATCTGATCCATCCATCCCTCCTTAGTCCATCTCTTAACATCTTGGCAGCCTTTATCTTCGGCATTCCATCCACGGCTAGAATAGTGGCAGAGGTCGTTTCGCTTGCCGATAGGAGAACAACTCATCTTTACCCAAGGCTTCTCTGCTTTCACTACATCGTGTACGGCTTTCACTATTTGCGATATGTTGTTGCGTGCCTGCGACTTGGATATGTTGAGTTTCATCGTTTCAGGATAGCGTATGTAGTCGAGATGTATACCATCAATATCGTAGTTGCATACAATTTCCTTACAGATAGCAGCGATATAGTCTGCTGTACCCTTCTTTTCAGGACGCATAAACATCTCGTCGCCGACCTTCATCAATAGTTCTGGGTGTTTGTTCTTTAGATACTTTGTTCCTGTTCCGTTAGGTCTGCCCACGGGGATGCTCACCACCCAAGCATGACATTCCATGCCTCTTTTATGACATTCTTCGATGGCGAATTGCAGAGGGTCATATCCTGGCGAAGAGCCAGGGTTGCCAGAAACGCATCCGTCCCATGGCTCAAATCGTGAAGGGTATATCACGGTTCCTCTTATGCGTGTCTGCAAGAGTATGGTGTTGAGGTTCGCCTTTTGCAGCTTGTCGAGCAAATCTCTTAATTCTTGCTTCTGTTTTTCTATTGTTCGTGGGGTATGAGCATAAGTCTTGGGCCAGTCGAGCCCTCCAATGGTGGTCAGCCACACAGCTCTCACCTCCCGTTTTGGTGGAATGGAACTATAACTATCTGTATGAAAAATCTGCGCCATTGTAGTGGCGCAGATATGTATAAATATAATAAGGAATAATTTTCTCATTATGTTGTTTTTAAATCAGCCTTGGGGTAAGGTATCTCATAAATATCAGCTTATCTTATGCAGAGGTGCAGCTTATCTTATGCAAAGATAAAGAAAAATACTGATAAACGCCTGAAATGACATCTATTTTTATTTCTGTGCAGTAAGATGTTGTAATCTTTTTGCTGAAGTACAAATATTGTATTACATTTGCATGATAAGATTTTTTGCGAGCCGAATATATAATTGTAGGTTTTGCTACAAGGAAAAGATGTAATATAGAATAGTTTGTTATGAATTATGAATTGTCAATCTCTCCCGTTGCTTACTTCCACTCTCCGTTCAAGTCGAAGTTTGGTGTGCCCAAGCAGAGTGGACTTGTTGACGAACTGGAAGGTTATATAGAGTTCATGCCCGAATATCGCAATAGGGATATGCTTCGTGGTATAGAGGGATTTGATTATTTGTGGCTCATTTGGCAGTTCTCTGCCAATCCTCATAAGGCAGCGAGTCCTCTTGTCCGTCCACCTTTGTTGGGAGGAAACAAGAAGGTGGGTATCTTTGCCAGCAGGTCGCCATTCCGCCCTAATGCATTAGGGTTGTCGTCCGTCCGCCTTGATCATGTTGACTATGATTCCAAGAACGGACCGCTCGTATATGTACGTGGTGCAGACCTTATGGATGGTACACCAATTTATGATATTAAACCCTACGTCAGTTTTTCGGATGCTCATACCGATGTTCGTTGTGGGTTTGTAGATAGCAACGAGATACAGCGTCTTGAGGTTATCATTCCAAAGGAGATAGAGATGATGTTCAATGAACGGGAGTGCATAGCCTTGAGAAAGTCTCTTGCCCTCGACCCACGTCCCCATTATCATGATGATGCAGAGAAGGTGTATGGTATGCCGTTTATGGATTACGATGTGAAGTTTCAGGTTCGTGGCTCGCATCTGGTTGTGGTTGGTATTAACAAAACGCACCGAAAATAAAGAATACAGATATGGAAAAAACGGAATTTGATAAGATGCGCAGCGGTGAGCTATATTGCTTTGAAGATGCTGCAGTATTAGAAAGCGTGCAGAAAGCAAATATGCTATGTGCGAAATTGTCGCAACTCACCCTGTCATCACCAGAATACAGACCGCTGATAGAAGAGCTGGTGCCGGGAATTCCCAAGACGTCAACTATAAACCCTCCGTTTCATTGCGACCACGGCTCGGGAATAAAAATCGGTGAGCACACCTTTCTTAATTACGACTGCGTGATGCTCGACGGAGGGTATATCTCAATAGGCTCTTATTGCAAGATTGGGCCGCGATGCCAGTTCTTTACACCGCAACACCCCATAGACTATGTGCAAAGAAAGAACCCTGTAGAAACCTGCCACGCAATAGCGATAGGGGACAACTGTTGGTTGGGTGGTGGCGTAACGGTCTGTCCAGGAGTAACAATTGGTCCACGTTGTATAATAGCAGCTGGCAGTGTGGTGGTGCACGACATTCCTGCCGACTCCTTAGCAGCAGGAAATCCTGCGGTAGTGAAGAGAAAGTTGGTGTAGGAACAGAACAAAGCTACGAATTTATTCACCAGCTTGAAGGAAAATTTCTTTTCAAACTTCCTTTGGGTTGACGTCGAAAGGAAGCAGAGGTGTATCGTTGTTCACGGTTCTTACGTCTACCCCAAACAATTCCGCCATGCGCTTTTGCGACATCCAAAATGTTTCGTTGTTGAATATAACTTCTATATGAGTTTCACCTTGTGCTGTCTTATATAATAAGATGTTGGATTTCAGTGAGTCTTGGATGAGTTTTGCAGTAGAAACGGACTGAGAGAAATACTCTCTTGCCTGCTGTACGAGCGGTTTCTTTCCGTCTGCATTTTCTGCTATAATCATGCACGCCATTCGTGAAAGACGAAAAATTTCTACCTTGCGAAATGCGCCATTGCCAACCTTGAACATATCAACCGCTTGGTTGAAATGTTCATCAACATTCATTCCCTTTTCACCTGCAACCCTTATTGCTTTATCTATTACCCGTCGGAATTTCCAATAGGCAGAATAGCCCAACGCATTGCAAAGTTCACGTGAGTTCCAATATTCCTTTCCGTTGTCATCCACCTTCCGAATATTATCGAAAGTAGGTCGCATTTCCGGCATGTTATCTTTATCTAGCATATTAATAGTTCTTCTAAAATTGTCCTACTAGGTACAAAAGAGTTTATCTACAAATCTCAACTCTTTCAGATAGTCTTTGATTTCCTTGTCAGGTTTGGTGTTATTTTTATTACGTTAAATCAAGGCTGGCAATGTAACAGTTGTGTTATGCTTAGAGAATATGTGGTTGTTGCAAGACCCGTAGAATTGTGTAGCTAGTGTTCACTTTCCCTCAATTTAATAAGCAAAATATTTACTTTGCAAAGATAACGCTTTTATACGAACAAAAGCGGTTTGGGGAATAAAAAAATCCGCAGCTAACAATGCATTGGCATTACAGGTTGCGGATTCTATTCTTAGATTAAGCAATCTATCACCAGTCGCTCTTCTTGATGTCGATGAATATATTGTACAGCGCATTTATATGGGATACGAACTCTTCCATGTATTTCTTTTTCTTTTCGTTTGCCTTTTCGGCTTTCTCCTTTGTCTTGTTGCGCGTAGAAACAGCCTTATCCATGTTTATCATTATGGCATGTTTATAAGAAAATTTTTTGAGATTGGCATTTAAAACAGAGTTTGCGCCTGTTTTTGCTATTGTTTCAAGACCATCGATACGAGGTGCATCAACACGTATTTTCCCATCCTTGATTTCTATAACGACTTTATAAAATCCTGCGATTACATAATCCCCATTATTCAAATTACCATTCTTCATGGCATCGATTAGCAGATTCATGCCCGCCGTAAAGTATGTAAGTGCAGCCTTTCCCAAAGTGAATTTCTTTCCTTCTTTCCACCAACAAAATTTCACCAGTTCTGGATCAAATGCTCTAATGCTTATCAGTTGATCTTCAATGTTGGCTGTTACAGTCTTTGGGGAATTGAACAAACGGATTATCTTTTTGTTAAGCTCGACATAAATTTCGTGTGCAGACATTTCGGGATATTCTAGCACTATGTAACTGTCACCTGTTTTGGTAACAAATTCGTAATTGTCATTTAGCACGAACTCTATCTTATTCTGAGATAAGCAGGACTGCGACAACATCAAGAATAGCAAAAACAATAACTTTTTCATAAGCATTTGAATGAATTTTAGCTGCATGAAGCCCCCGACACACATAAAACAAGGATAGTGTTGTACATATAAAAAAACACGTGGGAACTTTACTGTTTGCCCATTTCATGATGTGAAGGCTCTCGCATTGCCCTGTCAGTCTGAAACGAACAACGCTGAAAGCCCCACGTAGATGATGATATCATTAAACGGCAAGCAATAATGAAAATTCATCCATGCTTGCACCATAATATATAACACATCCCATAGGGCGTCACCGTTGCTTTGTTTTTGACTGACATTTGGAACTTGCGAGATTCTCACATCATCAAAACCAAAGCGTACAGTTACGCCTTTTTAAGTATATGTAGCTCCTTTTTCAAAACCCAATAAATGGTGTCTGTCCAAAGAATGCGCTACAAAAGTAATACATATAAGCAAAATAACCAAATTTTTTATGTTTCGTATGATATCCTGCGTTATTGAAGAGAACATTTATCTATAAAATTTTTTTTCTATTTATCTATCATTCTGTCATTGGGGGGATATAAATATCAGTGTATCAAAAGGTTATGCCGCTGACAGATAACTTTTGTTTACAATATCTGTCATAAAACTGTCATTATCTGTCATCAAAAGTTGGAGAATGAAGTTTTTTAATAAAAAACTCACGCTCGGCAATATGAAAATGAATTTTCATTGCGCTCGCTTAATCGTTTTTTTTAGAATAAAAGTACCGACTTTTTATGTAAAAAGTATAGGGTAACGCACAAAAAAGATATGGGTTACAGAACGAAAGTCTATGAACAGAAATGTACTTGAGTGCTTGTTTATCAGATATTTATGGAGGTAAAAGTCGTTTTATGTAGTATGATAGATACTGACAGATTGCGTTAAACAAAAGCTTCTGTCAATACCAGTTATCTCTTTAAATTATAGAGACTTATCATTATGTAATGATAGAATGACAGATTTTTTTGAAAAAAATATATTATGTACTTTTGTGTTTTATCAGATAATAATAGCGGAGCTGCGTGATTTGTATGAATTTTAAGGTAAGATGACCGAAATTTATAGCTTAGCATAAATTTATTCTTTTAATAACATTGCATACGTGATAAATTATATTTATTTTTGCAAGCACTAATATGAAAAATAAAAAATAATAAAAAGAATATGATAGACGTAAAGCAGACGCTGAATGATAGCGAAGAGAAAATGGAAATGGCAGTCCTCTATCTAGAAGAGGAGTTGAACCGTATACGTGCAGGACGTGCCAACGTGGCAATCCTCGACTGTGTAAGAGTAGAATCATACGGCTCAAAGGTTCCATTGAATCAGGTGGCAAGCGTTTCTGTGCCAGATGCCAGAACTATAGCTATAAAGCCATGGGATAAGAAGCAGATCCGTGATATAGAAAAGGCAATCATGGACTCGGAGGTTGGTATTACTCCTGAGAATAACGGAGAGATTATCCGACTAGGAATACCTCAGCCTACAGAGGAACGACGCAAGGAACTTGCCAAACAATGCAATAAGATTGGCGAAAAGGTGAAGATACAAGTTCGTAATGTACGTGCCGACATCAAAGACAAGCTAAAGAAAGCCATCAAGGACGGACTGTCTGAAGACAACGAGAAAGACGCAGAGAATGAATTGCAGAAAATTCATGATAAGTACATCAAGAAAGTTGACGACTTACTCGCTGCAAAGAACAAGGAAATCATGACGGTATAAAGCCAAACTATGAGCGATACCCAAGGATTGGTAATAAAAAACACCGGCAGTTGGTACACCGTACTGACTGACGGTGGTTCTATTGTGGATTGCAAGATAAAAGGAAATTTCCGACTAAAAGGTATCCGCAGTACAAACCCCGTAGCTGTGGGCGACCGTGTAGATATTATACGCAATCCCGAAGGAACCGCCTTTATAAAGAATATTTGCGACAGGCGTAATTATATCATTCGCAAATCTTCCAACCTATCTAAACAAAGTCATATTATTGCGGCAAACGTAGATCAAGCATTCCTTATCGTTACCGTAGACTTTCCGCAAACATCAACAACTTTTATTGATCGCTTTCTTGCATCGGCAGAGGCATATAACGTACCTGTTGTTATCATATTTAATAAGGTAGACTTGTTTCAAGGCGATAGCGTGAGATACCTCGACATGATGATAAACTTGTACGAGACAGTAGGATACAAATGCATGAAGGTATCCGCCGAAACAGGAGAGGGCGTGGAAGAACTAAAACCTTTGCTTAGGGATAAGATAACCCTTTTTAGTGGCAATAGTGGAGTGGGGAAGAGTAGTCTGCTCAACCTCATCGTGCCAGATGCAAAGTTGAGAACGGCAGAAATATCAGATGCACACAACACAGGAATGCACACCACAACATTCAGTGAGATGCTGAAACTGAATTACGGAGGGTGGGTGATAGATACTCCAGGAATAAAAGGTTTTGGTACATTCAATATGGAGCCAGAAGAGATATGCGGATATTTCAAAGAAATCTTCAAGTTTTCAAAAGACTGCCGCTTTAATAACTGCACACATACTCATGAACCAGGGTGTGCAGTGCGTCAAGCTGTTGAAAATCATTATATTGCTGAAAGTAGATATGCGTCCTACTTGAGTATGCTCGAAGATAAAGAAGAAGGGAAATACAGAGCTGCATATTGACAGAAAGCAGTGTCAGTTGAAAATATTAGAGAAAACAAAAACAGATAAAAGCCTCTACCACTGTTATGCTCATGTATTCAGCATTATGGTAAAGAGACTTTTATCTGTTTTTACGTTATTTATGGGCTAAGTTATTTCTGTTTCAGTAAGTCGCGAATCTCTGTCAGTAACTTCTCTTCAGCGGTAGGTACAGGGGCTTCTGGTTCTTTAGCTGGTTCTTCAGCTCTCTTGCGGGCCAACTTGTTGATGCCCTTTACTAACATGAAGACGCAGAATGCGATGATGATGAAGTCAAAGCAAGTCTGAAGAAAATTACCATAGTTTACGGTAACAGGGGCAAGCTTCTCCACACCGAGGTCAATCTGTGGCAATGTCAGTTTTAGGTCGGTAAACTTAACACCACCGATGAGCCATCCGATAGGTGGCATGATAATGTCGTCGACGATAGATGAAACAATCTTTCCGAAAGCACCACCGATGATGACACCGACAGCCATATCTACGGCATTACCCTTTACAGCAAACTCTTTAAATTCGTTTATGAATTTTCCCATAAGTATATTTTTTAAATTATTTAATAGTAAATGTTTGTGCAAATGTAGAGTTTTTTTTGTAACTTTGTGCCCGAAAA
>CAVKAH010000013.1:0-26518 GCA_963654095.1 Oscillospiraceae bacterium | reverse complement strand
GTTTTATATATGATCTTTTATCCATGATTATATCCTTTCTGATTATTTACGTATTACCACTTTCTTTCCATTAACGATATAAAGTCCTGCCTTCGACATATTGTCCATGCGCTGACCATTGAGATTGTATATCCCCTTCACCACGTTGTCAGCAGCATTTATATCATTGATACCTGTTGCTCCGCCATCAAAAGCAAAGCCTTTGGCATCATTGGCATCAGATGTAGGTACAGCGAGATATGCAGAGCAAGCCTTTACTGCGAAAGCCCCACCATCAGCAGCACCCCAATAGAAGCCCAAGCTGCTCTTGTCTGTGTAGTTGTCATAAGCCAACTTATAATATTTGTATCCTGTTTCTGCTGTAAACGTTCCACCATAAGTAGGAGCAGCCTTCAACTGATTATCTGGAAGAGTTACGCTCTGTGTCTCCTTAGGGAAATAGTAAGTAGTGGTTTTATCAATGCTATTTATCAACACACCTGTCATTGCTGGCACGTAATATCCTTTTACCTTACCATCTTTACTACTTCCTGCCGTAGCATCAGATACGGTATAATCACTTGCAGTTAATTCGTTCTGATTTACTTTTCCATCAGCCACGCTGACACCATAAACAACTACATCGTTGGTAAACACGACATCCTTATCAAAACTAAAGGTTGCATAATATCCGTCGTTGTTTTCTGCAACGAAGTCAAGAGCGTCTGAAACAGCAACAAGTTCTATAGTTGCAGTCTTTATTTGAAAGCTATTTGATGTGCTAAATGTAATTTCATGTGTATCACCTACCCATGTGTAAGAACTGCCAGTATTACCGCTATTGGATGTAATCTTACTTAGATCTTTACCTACTAAAACAATCTCTGATAGGTTACAACCTTCTGGAGCAGTAAAAGTAACAGAACCATATACACGCAAGGTTTGTTCATCATTATTTGTATAGATTCCTGTATAATATGTTGTACTATTTGATTTTCTATTTGTAGCAGTCATAACGACACCATCTACATCTAGCTCTTTTCCTACAACACATTGTCCATTATCACTTGTATTCTTACTTGCCTCTGCAGGAGTAATGCCATCCCATGAGTCTGTAAAGTCAAAGAAAATATCTGTTGTCTTAGTATATGTACAGAACTTCTCCGTTCCTACATTACCATATTGGTCTACAACCACAGCGTGAAGAACAACTTTCTCGCCATCTGTTTCTGCTGCAATAGTTATTGGTCCGTTATATACGGAGCTTTCAGCAGTTGCAGTCTTACCAATAGCATAATGAATTGTAGAGTTTTCGTCTGCCGATGTAGGTAAAGAGAGCGTTACGTCAAATGACTTTTTAAAAGTTTTTGTTGGGCGACTAAAGACTGGTTGCTCTGGCTGAATAGTATAAGTAGCCTCAGCAGTTGCGTTCTCACAACCTTCTGCCACAGCAATAGCCTTTACGGTTGTACCACTCTTTGTTACATAAAAAGGTTCATTATATTTTGTTGAGCTTGTTGTTGGCTCATCTCCATTAGTAGTGTAATATATTGCTGCAGTTTCTCGTGATGCAGTAAGTTTAACTTCTACAGGAGCCTTGGCAACAGTTGATGTTGCAGGAGAGACAGAAAGAGATATTTTATTATCTGTACCATCTGAAGTGTATGTTACTTCATAACTTGCGCCATTAACAAGTATATTCTTCCCGAACGTTGTTACCTTCATCATAAAGCCTGATGCCTTTTCTAAATTTGAAGAAAACGTAGCATATACATATTCTGTGGCATTAGCAGAGGTTTTATTAATAGGCGTAAATTCTTGCCCATCTCCTATAACATTCCCATCACTATCTACAAGATATATAGTTATTTTTGAAGTAATATCGCCATTTTGAAGACATTTAAAACCGACCTTTATTTGCGTAACACCCTCTTTCTTAAAATCTGCAATAGATTTATTAGTTAACGTTCCATCCTTTTTTTTAAAACCATAAGGTTGCCCGAAATATTTTTCATTACCAGATGCAACCCAATCCGAATTTGCGCTTGTCAAGTCCCACGATTTAGTTGCTGTATCTGCATACCCCCCCAGACTCCATGCACTAATAACGAGGAGTGTAATCAAAAATCGTAAATAATGTTTCATAAGAATAAGAATTAAATAGTATAAAATGATTAAATGTTTTGCAATGAAAATATTGGATATGCTGTATAATAAATGCTACCAACGACAAAGTCGTCAGCATTATCATACTGATATTTACTCTTTCCAACATGTTTATATTTATTACAAGAATAAGAAGCTTGTTTTTGCAAAAGTAACACCCCTATATTAAATCCGTGTTACAAATCATTTACGATCTCGTATCGTTTCTAATTACCTTAAAGTTTCCACTGCAAAAGTAGTGTTTTTTACATTATTTCAGAAAGATTAGCACGTTAGAAATATTACACATAACATTATTTAACTATTAAGGCAAGCACAAAAAAATCTCCTCCCCACGGATGAGGAAGAGATTATACTATATAGAGTAAGTATATTTTATACTAATCTATACTCTGAGTTGTCGCTGATTACTGCTCTACGATCTGTACAGTAGCACGGCGGTTGAACTGCATTGGAGAGAGGCTGTTAACAGTAGAAGCTGTATCAACACCACCATTGAAAGCAGTCTTGATGTTCTCTGCCTTAACACCCATCTTGATAAGTTCGTCCTTAACCTGGTTAGCACGCTCCTCAGAAAGCTTCTGGTTGATAGCCTTAGAACCTGTTGCGCTGTCAGCATAACCTGTTACCATAATCTTGCTGTCGTTAGCCTTAGCATAGTTAGCAAGAGCACATACGTTTACGAGATCCTTCTGGTTAGCAACGTTTGTCTTACCACAGTTGAAGAATACAGAAACTGGAGTAGTGATGAACTCCTTCATAGCCTCAGAAACAGGAGCCTGAACTGGCTTGTTGTTAGCTTCCTTAAGCATATTCTTCAAACGTTCGTTCTCTGCCTTAGAGTCAGAAAGCTGAGCGTTAAGAGCGTCGATCTGCGACTGAGAAAGAGCCTTGATAGCGTCAACGTCTGGAGTCTTAGACCATCCTGTCTTACCGATGTTAACAGTCAGACCAACCTCTGCATAGAGCAAGTTGTCGTGAGAATCCCAGAAACGGTTACCGTTGTCGATGTTACCGCAGCTGAAGAAGTCGTTCTCGAAACGGTTCCAACCCAACTCGAGGTTGATAGCAACACGCTTAGAAACGTTGAACTCGTTCAACAAACCAACGCTGTAACCTGTGCAGTAGTTGTCAGTAGTCATGTTACGAGCGAAACCAGCACCTACGAATGGGATACAGTTGTAAACACGATTAGGATTGTAACCACAAAGCATGTTGCTCAAGTTGAAGAGAACCTGCTCCTGTGCGTTCCAATACTTGAAGCTCTGATGATCAGCCTTACCCCAGATACCAGAAACCTTTGTACGGAGTCCGAGTCCTGGTGTGAACCACTTACCGATAGCCACAGCAGCTTGTGGGTTAGAGCGGAAGCTCTTGAGTGGAGAATGAGACAAGCCCTTTCCGTGCTCAGCTGATGAGTAAACAGCAGACCACTGTACGCCACCCTGTACGAACCAGTTGCTCCAGAATGAATTTGTAGCTACACTATACTTTTCTGTAGCTTCTGTTTCCTGAGCCATTGAGGTCAAGGAAACGCTAGCGATAGCTAGCATCATAAAAAACTTTTTCATAACCTTTATTTAATAATAAATCTAATTTCTCTCTAGATACAATATTGCGATATTCGGTGCAAAGTTAGTAATTATTTTTAAATACAAACTTTTTTTCCATATTTTTTTACTTTACAAGTTGCTTTTTATATCCTTTTTATTCCCTTTACGCATTATCGCTCATTGATTTTCTATTTGTATAGTCCTTGTTTTGGGGTCGTAACGCAGTCCTGGGCGGTCTATAAACCGTGAGAGAGTGGCGTCGGCAGACAGTTGTTCTGGTGTGCCAGTTATAATCTGTCCGTCCATCATCACCCATAGTTCATCGGCAATCTGCAGGGCAAGCTCAAGGTCGTGGGTAGAAAAGAGTATCGTCTTTCCGTCGTCGCTGCATAAGCGGTGTAGCATCTGCAGCGTGTCCACCTTACTGCCGTAATCAAGGAATGCCGTTGGCTCGTCAAGGAATATCACGTCTGTTTGTTGTGCAAGAGCCTTTGCCGTCATCATCTTCTGTCGCTCGCCGTCGCTAAGACTATGTACCATACGCTCCGCAAGGTTACTGATACCCACCATCTGCATACTCTCCTCAACCACAGTATGGTCGTTGTCTGACAGTCTACCGAAGAACCCTGTATACGGACTACGTCCCATTTTCACCATCTGCCTTACTGTTAGGTTCTGAACAGAGGGGCGTTCTGTAAGCACAACACCTATAAGCCTCGCCAGTTCATCACGTGTAAAACCCTCAAGCTCTTTATCTCTTATAATAATATTACCGCCGAGCTTGGGTTGGAAAGCAGATATAGTACGCAGTAATGTTGACTTACCAGCACCATTAGCACCGATAAGACACGTAAGTCGACCTTTGTACAGTTCGGCATTAATGCCTTTCATCACCGTCCTCGTCGACTTACCTTGTCTATAGCCTATGGAAAGGTCTACGAGTTTCATTATTTCACGTTGCCCACCTTAATAAGATACTCTGCTATCTGCACAGCATTAAGAGCAGCACCCTTGCGTATCTGGTCGCCAGTAAGCCATAGCGTGTTGCCATTATCATCGGCAAGGTCTTTACGCACACGACCTACATACACATCATCATGACCAGCACTCTCAAGAGGCATAGGATAGACATAGTTTTGAGGGTCATCCTCGAGTGTTACTCCTGGAGCTACCTTCAAGGCATTGCGTATTTCCTCTACAGAAAGAGGCTTCTCCGTCTCGAACCATACGCTCTCTGAATGTGAACGCAGAGAAGACACACGAACGCAAGTGGCACTTGTGCGAACATCAGAGTGCATAATCTTACGTGTCTCGTTATACATCTTCATCTCCTCCTTGGTGTAGTCGTTAGGAGTCATCTTGTCAATCTGTGGAATAACATTATATGCAAGCTGGTGTGGGAACTTATTGATATGATCCGTCTTGCCTGTAGCGATAATATCCTTGTATTGCTGTTCAAGCTCTGCCATAGCGGCAGCTCCTGCTCCCGACGCACTCTGATATGAAGATATATGTATTTTCTTGATATGACTGAGTTTGTCAATAGGATTAAGCACTACCACCATCATGATTGTGGTGCAGTTTGGGTTGGCAATGATACCACGAGGACGTGTCAGTGCATCCTTGGCATTTACCTCTGGCACTACCAATGGTACATCGTCACACATACGGAATGCGCTTGAGTTGTCTATCATCACGGCTCCATACTTGGTGATTGTATCAGCAAACTCCTCGGATGTGCCTCCTCCAGCCGAAGTGAAGGCGATGTCTACATCCTTGAAATCATCATTGTGCTGCAAGAGTTTCACCTCGTAATCTTTACCTTTGAAGTTATATTTGCGTCCTGCCGAACGTTCAGAACCAAACAACACGAGGTCGTCCATAGGGAAATTTCTCTCTGCGAGGATGCGCAGAAACTCCTGTCCCACGGCACCGCTTGCACCAACAATAGCTACTTTCATATCTTCTTATTTTTCTGTTTTAGTCTTAATTATTATTGCAAAAGTACAACTTTCGCTACACATGACACTATATATGACATTTTTTTTGCACCTTTGCAGTTAAATTAGCCGTATAACATCAATAATGATAACCGACATAACCAATTATCTGCCAATAACAGACCCTACGATGATATTCTTCGTAGTGCTATTTATGATACTTACCGCACCTATCGTGATGGGCAAACTCCGCATCCCGCATATCGTGGGAATGGTACTTGCGGGTATGCTTGTAGGGCAATATGGTTTGAACATCCTGGCACGCGACAGCTCGTTTGAGCTATTCGGAAAGGTAGGATTGTACTACATAATGTTCCTTGCAGGACTAGAGATGGACATAGAGGGGCTGAAGAGCAATGGCGTTAAAGTGGCACTTTTCGGTATCCTAACCTTTATTATCCCCTTTGGCTTGACATATTGGGCAAGTACATATATAATAGGTTATACTCCGACGGCAGCACTCTTGCTTAGCAGTATCATGGCATCGAATACGCTCATCGCCTACCCTATCGTATGCAAATACGGATTGCAGAAGCACACGAGCGTTACGCTCTGTGTGGGTTCGTCGATGATTGCCCTCACCCTTGCACTTATCGTTTTGGCAGCCATCGTGGGAGCTTTCGGCAGCGGAGCAGGGATAACGTTTTGGGTATTGTTTCTGTTTAAGATTGCCTTGTTCGTGGCTGGCGGTACCTATCTGCTACCACGCCTTACAAGATGGTTCCTACGACGCTTCAGCGATGCCGTAACACAGTATATCTTTGTCATGGCATTATTGTTTCTAAGTGCCACGGTTTCTGGGTTTATAGGACTGGAAGGAGTGTTCGGAGCATTCTTTGCAGGACTCATCATGAACCGCTATATACCCCACATATCTCCACTTATGAACCGCATAGAGTTTATCGGCAACGCCCTTTTTATACCATATTTCCTTATAGGCGTAGGAATGTTGATAAACGTCAGGGTATTGTTCTATGGTTGGCACACGGCTTTCGTGATATTCTGCATAATATTCTTCGGCACGTTCGGCAAGGGCATCGCGGCTTACCTCTCGCAAAGACTCTTTCACCTGCCACTATCCAACGGCAACATGATGTTTGGTCTTACATCCGCCCACGCTGCTGGTTCTATAGCAATAGTGATGGTGGGAATGAAGCTCGCCACGGCTCCTGGCGAATATCTTGTAGACTCTGATATGCTCAATGGTGTGGTGATAATGATTCTATTCACCTGCATAATCAGTTCGATAGTTACCGACAAAGCCTCACGAACCATAGCTCTCACCGAGAGTCAGCATACGGAAGACAACAACAAGGGTGATGACGAGAAGATTCTCGTGGCATTGAAGCCCGACGGAGGTATCAGCACTCTCGTTAGTCTTGCCCTAATGATGCACAACGATAAGTTGAGTCGCGGACTTATCGGACTTAACGTGGTTTATGATGATGAGAACAGTCAGCAGAACCAAGCTATAGGCAAGCGTACCCTTGAGCGAGCCGTTAAGATGGCGAGTGCCGTTGATGTGAGGATGCTCACCCAAAGTCGTCTTGCCACTAACATATCTAATGGCATCATCCATGCCTTCAAGGAGTATGACGCCTCGGAGATTATCATGGGACTACACCACAAGAAAAGCGACACCGACAAGTTCTGGGGATTGTTCACACCTAACCTCGTTACATCGCTAAACCGTCAGATTATACTCTGCAGATGCGAGAGCCCGCTTAACACGTTGCGCCGCATAGTGGTAGCCGTACCGTCGAGGGTGGAGTTTGAACAGGGTTTCTATCGCTGGGTGGAGCGTCTGGCACGCCTTGCTGGCAACCTCGGTTGCAGGATAGTGTTCCATGGCAGACTTAACACTACATCGCTGATAAACGAATATATACGCAATCAGCACCCTGGTGTTAGGGCTGAATATGTGCTAATGGAGCACTGGAAGCAGTTTACCGACCTTGCTGCAGAGATGAGCGACGACCATCTGCTCGTGGTTATCACCGCCCGACAAGGCACAGTGTCATACAAACCAGCATTTGAACGCCTGTCAATTGAGCTGTATCGCCATTTCCGCGATAGGAACATCATGATTGTCTTCCCTGACCAGAACGGACAATCGCCTGAGGATATGACATTCACAGCACCGCAGCAGCATGCCGTGAACAGTGCTTATACAAGCATTATCAACTGGGTTAACAAGAAAATAGACCGTATAAAGAAATATGATAGACATTAAAAATATAACAAAGAGCTTCGGCTCTCTGCAAGTGTTGAAAGGCATTAACCTACACATAGGGAAAGGCGAGGTGGTTAGCATCGTCGGACCAAGTGGTGCGGGAAAGACTACGCTCCTGCAGATTATCGGCACTCTGGACTCTCCTGACAGTGGCGACATCACCATAGATGGCATTGACGTAAGGAAACTAAGTCAGAAGAAACTTGCCGACTTCCGCAACAAGCACATAGGCTTTGTTTTTCAGTTTCATCAGCTCCTGCCTGAATTTACAGCAATAGAGAACATCATGATACCTGCCTTTATAGCTGGAATGTCTAAGGGCGAAGCTAAGAAACGTGCAATGGAACTGCTCACGTTTATGGGACTTGCCGACCGTGCAAAGCATAAGCCCAACGAGCTTTCGGGTGGTGAAAAGCAGCGTGTAGCCGTAGCAAGAGCATTGGTAAACAACCCCTCTGTAATCCTTGCCGATGAACCTTCGGGTAGTTTGGACTCACAGAACAAGGCGGAGCTGCACCAACTATTCTTCGACCTACGCGACAAGATGGGACAGACGTTCGTTATTGTAACACACGACGAGACTCTCGCCAGCATCACCGACAGAACGATAAAGATGAAAGACGGCTATCTCTCTGACGAGATAAACGACCGTTCTGACGACTCAGAAAGTATAGGCTAACCACTAATAACATATAAGGTAACATCATGAAAGGAATAAACTTAGGCAAGATAAACACCATGACGGTGGTGAAGAGTGTTGACTTCGGTATGTATCTCGACGGTGGCGACGAGGGCGAGATACTATTGCCGACACGTTATGTACCTGAGGATTGCAAGGTTGGCGACACGTTAGACGTGTTCGTTTATCTCGATCAAGACGAGCGTCCTATAGCCACAACACTAACGCCAAAGGCTATGGTTGGCGAGTTTGCATACCTCGAGGTGGCATGGGTTAACAAATACGGGGCTTTTCTCAACTGGGGACTTATGAAAGACCTTTTCTGCCCCTTCCGTGAGCAGAAGATGCGTATGATTAAGGGTAACTCCTACATCGTGCATGTTCATCTCGACAAAGAGAGTTATCGCATTGTAGCCTCTGCAAAGGTAGACCATTATCTTTCTGACGAGACTCCTACATACCGTCATGGGGAGCAGGTTGACCTGCTAGTATGGCAGAAGACGGATCTCGGCTTTAAAGTTATCGTAGACAACAAGTTCGGGGGATTGGTTTACAAAGACCAAGTGTTCCGTTATCTGCACACTGGCGACCGCTTGAAAGGCTACATCTCTAATATACGTCCTGACGGGAAGATTGACATCAGTCTGCAACCGTCAAGCAAGAAGCGCACTAAGGAGTTTGCCGACGTGCTCCTCGAATATCTAAAAGATAACAACGGCTACTGCAACCTTGGCGACAAGAGTGATGCAGAGGAGATTTACGAGCGTTTCGAGGTGAGCAAAAAGACATTTAAAAAGGGTGTTGGAGACCTTTATAAGAAGCACCTCATCGTTCTTGAAGAGGGTGGCAAGGGTATCAAGCTTGCTTAACGAGATATTAAAGGGTATTCTTAGAACCCACCTAAAGGTAATTTTTAGACCACCTAAAACATAAAATCCTTCAGCACTTATGTATTGCGAAGAATATCAACGCATAAGTCTGAAGGATTTTATATTGTTGAATATTGCTTATTGCATCCGTTTTTTAGTCTATCACGACTTTCTTTCCTTTTACTATATATACTCCTGAAGGAAGGCTGTTGAGTTTTACTGCACCCTTAACAATGAGCTGTCCTGTTACGGAATATACATCAAACGGTTGCTGAGCTGCGTTTCCGTTTATCTCGGCAATACCTGTAGCTTCAGATACCGTGAGCTTTCCACTTACATAGCTCATGTCATAGTTGTCAGCATCACCACCCTCTACTGTGATATCATATACACCAACAGGTGATTTGCTATCTGCTAAGCATGACGCTACAGGCTTCTCGTTGAGCACACTTTCCGTCTCACCGTTCTTGAAGCCCTCATAGCAGAACGTAAACTCTGGGTTCTCTTCTCCTACAGCACGTGTCTTGTCTTCTGCAATAACAGTAAGCGGAGCCTCTTTTACTACGAGGTATCCATCCTCAAACTCTATATCATCGCCCACTATCGTACCTCGGCTTATCTTTACCTTGTAGCGACCAACCTTCGAAGTCTTAGTTGCTTCGCAAGTCATTACAGGAGTTCCCTCAACATTATCGCCGTTAACGGTGAATGAGAACTCTGGATTCTCCTCGCCATATTCACGTGAAGCATTGCGAACCTTAACAGATGTACCAAACTCTACTATGTTTGAGAAGTCCTTCCATTGCGCTAATGATGAATAGCGTGTCTTCATTCCAGCACGTACAGTTAGCTTGCACGACTCAGTACTTGCACCTGAGAACACATCAACACCTGTTAGTTGTGGTATATCCTTGGCACGTACCTTGAGCTGATCCATTGACCAGCAGTAGCCAAAGGCTTCCTTACCGATGCTCTTAACATCATCTCCGAGAGTGATATTACGCACCAAGCTGCATCCAGCAAAGGCATAATCGCCAATCGTTGATACACCTTGCGGAATGTTAATATCCTCACGATTGAGAGGAGTGGCAGCAATCAGCTTACTCTTGTCCTTGCTATACACCAAAGAACCATCCACTGTAAAGTCGGCATCACTACTTGGTGTGAGTTTAACGGTAGCGAGTTTATTGCAATAAGCCCACACACCAGTACCAACACTCTTAATGCCTGTTTCAGGGAAATCTATCTCTGTCAGCTTACTGCCATAGAACAATTTGTCTGGCAGAGTATTATCTGCAGCAATGGTGAGCTTCTTGTTCTTATCAATACAGTAGTAGTCGTCTCCTGCAGAGATATTGGCTTTGGTCATATCAAGTACTGCGAGCTGTCCACGTGTACGGTTTCCGTTCTCGTCAACTCCAGCCATCTCTCTTATGGTGCGTAGATCAGTAGCGTTTACTGTGCCTTCCACCTTGAGCGATTTGTGGTTGTAGAAGTTGTCCGCATCTACGAGCGACCTCAGTGTTCCTGGCTGTTGCACGTTCACTTCACCATCAATAAGACTAACAGCACTCTCTGGATTGATGTTAATAATCATTTCCTGCATCTCGCTGAACACGTATCCAGCAGGTGGGTCAAGTACTGCCACCTCATAGTAGCCGTTGTGTGAGCCATCCCATCCCCAGTTTACGTGTACCTTTCCGTCCTTGTCGTATCCGTCAAAGACGAAAGAGTGGCCCGACCTGCTCTTGGTAAATCCACCATAAACGATAGGCATATTGTGAGCCAACTGGTCGTAGATGATGTTCATCCACTCTTGTTCCGTATAGTCTTGACGCTCCAAATACTTCACATCAGTAAGTCCATAATAGCGTTGAAGCCCTGTTGCGAGTACCGAGTGTAACGCTCCACTACCGCCCTGCGCATCTGTTGCGTATGACATATCGGCTGCTACACCAAGGTCTCTCATCAACAATGCCACGGCATCGCCTTCTTCTGTGGAATAACTGCTACTGTAAGAGTCTATCATGCTATTCCAATCGTATACATCTTCCTCGAAATTAACGCTGATAGCTATACCCGATGTCTGACCGTAGGGGTAATAAATGGTGCGCTTGCCCATACCATTGCGTGGACCTTTATGATAATAAAGCACCTGTGCCGTAGAGGTTGCAGCACACCCTGTTAGGCATCTGCCCGAACCATCGGTAGCAATAGGACACAAATTGTTGTATGGTGCATCCTGTCCCCATGTAGTAGTAAGGAGTGCAGATACCGACTCTGGGTACTTGCTGGTATCAGGTAAGGACGTTTTCTGCACTGGTTTTCCTGCCTTCACCTTAGCTTTCACCGCTTCGTTCACAGCATCCAGCCACCACTTAAAGTTAGGATTTGCCTCACTGTTGTCGTAACTCCTATCGGAATATCCAAGTACGGCAGGTATCAAATCATCATTGGCGATAATGGCAAAACCACCAGATGTTGTGCCATACACCGTATATGCATCAGAGGCAGCAATCATCTTTATGGCATTGTCCTGTACATTTCCCTGTACTCGGAGAATACCTTTGTTGCAAAGAGTTTGCTGGGCAGCCTGTAGCATCTGCTGCTGACTGCGAGGCTTGGCATCCAATGTGCTTGGCAGAAAAGCTGCCAAACACACGGTTACCAATGCTACTTTTGTTCTGAAACTTATTATATTCATGTTTCGGTTTCTTATTTAGAAAGTAAATTCATTACCTTATTTCACAACTACTTTCTGTCCGTTTACCACATAAACGCCCTTCTTAAGCAACTGAAGGTTCTTCACGCCCTTTGCCACGCAGTAGCCTTCAACGGTATAAACATCGAAGCTCTTAGCCTCAACTGTTGCATTGTCGATACCAGAAGGAACGACTGGTGATGCGAGGGTAGCCTCCGACTCTTCCGTTGCGTACACGGCAGTAACACCATAGATATATGTATTGCTGTCGTCAGACTTTATCTCCTTATCGGTAAAGGTAGTTGTAGATGCATCTACGTTGCCGAGCAGTTTACCATCGCGGTAGATATTGTAGCCCGTTACCTGTCCTGCTCCCTTGCTATAGGTGATATCGTCTATCATGAAGAAGAATGGAGAATTCGATGTAGCGGTGTTATGGTTGATAGCGAAATATTTAGCTCCTGCAGGTAGGGTAACCTTCACCTCATGCCATGCACCGTCAGACAATTCGTAAGTGTCGCCTATCTTCTGGAACGACTCCTTATTAGCATCGGTAGTTGAATAGAGCACGTCGAATGTCTCATTATAAGTACCATCCGAATCCTTGTAGTTCTTGGCAAAGAAACTTATCTCCTGTGTATCACCAGAGAGTTCTGGGCTGAAGAGCCAGTTGTCCTGATTAGCCTCATAGCCTTCGTCGTCATAACGATAGAGCGCACCCAAATACTTGTTGCCTGAATGTGCTTTAAAGCCAGGCACTATCTCGAGTTGTTCCTTCGTGAGCCATTGGTTTGTAGGATCAAAGAGCATGAAGGCGAAGTTAGAATTCTGGTTAGGGAAGGCATAATCATCGAAGATACTACCCGTAGTTCCTGCATTGACAGCCTTAGAAGTGAAGCCACAGAAGCTGTCTTGACTCCATGATGTGCCGTTCTCGAAGCTTTCTTCTACCACTTCATTATTGGTTGCTACAGGTGTCCACGACAAGAGTATGCCTTCTTCTGATACGCCAGCGTTCAACTGCTCTGGTTGTGGTTTACTACTTGTGGTGTACTTAATGGTTGTTGACACCGTGTTGTCATCCTCGTTAAGGTCGTAGGTATAGTCAACCACAGCCTTAATATCCACTGCTTCGTTCTGATCAAGCACGTTGCTTTGGAAATCGAAGTCTACATCAGTGAAGCCATAAGCTACGAGCGGTGTAGTAATCTTCTTGCTCTCCACAAGTTTATCGTTAGCATAGAGGCTTACAGTGAATTTCTTTGCCTCGTTCTCACCGAAGTTGTTCACTCTAACCTTTACTGGAGCGATGCTTCCCTTCTTCAATGTTTCAGGAGCAGTGATTTCTGCGTTAAGGTCATCGGTATGAGTGTCGCGAACAAAGAGGCGGTCGATGAATACTTCTGCGCCTTTCTGTGCCTGCACACCAAAGTCGAAGGTGATAAAGCGTTCGTTAGACCACTTGCTAAGGTCTACACCTGCTGCCGTCCATTCGCCTTCCTTACCCTTACTGCAGTCGATTGCGCTTACTACATGGCTCTTTCCATCAGGAGTCTCTACCTCTACGTTGATTTTAGCCTTGCTTCCTGCAGTTGCTTTATAGTGGAACATCAACTTAGGTGCTGTAGTTCCACCAAGAGTAATCTTTCCTGAGCCGATGTATGATACGTCATCTGCACTGACAGGGCTTACATGGAACGATCCACCATCGTTGTCTACGGATTCTGTGGATAGGTCGAAATCAGACTTACCCGTTCCCCATGCAGACCAAAGGAAGCCATAGAACATATAATTCTTGACACTAGCGAAGAATGGAATAGTGTATGGCTTACCCATGATAAACGATGGCAAAGGAATATATGAGCTTTCGCCATATTTGTTAGATGCGTTCACATAGAGCGTAGTTACTCCCTGCGTATAGCCATCGTCGGTTATAGGATAATCGTTGGTATTTACTTGATAGTCGTAGTATGTCTGTCCCGTAACCTGACCCACTGCATCATAAGAAGGATAGTAATCTGAACCATCCTGATTTGCTATAGTGTAGGTTATGTTAGAAGGATTAACGTAACCATCATACTTACCCTTGGTAGGAGCTAACCAGTTGAAGCGCACATAAGAATCGTACGTCTCAGTGTTGCTCTTCACTGGTGCTATTGGCATATCCTCACCAACATATACAGGCACAGGCTTACAGAAGAAGCTGGCTCCCTTGCTATTTACAGCTGCCACGCTATATACATTTATGCCGTTCTTTGGCGACTCGTCGCTGAATGACACTGTAGCACCTGGTGTTGCCGCTGGTATCTGAGCCACAATCTCTCCGCTACGACGTAGCTGGAAGCCTGTTATCTCGCTCAGCTCTCCACCGCTATATGTCTTGGTAGGAGCTTTAAAGGTTATCTTTGTCTTGAGTTCACCGTTGGCATCGGGTACTGCAGTGAGAGCCGTTACCGAATCGGGAGCCTCGGCATGTACACCTGCCGTAATGTAAATATCGTCTATATAGACACCCATAGCTTCGCCTTTATCTGAAAGAGCATGTACACCGAGGTAGATAGTTTCGTCCTTCGTAGCTTTTAAGGTAAAGTTCTTTGTATCAAAGTCTGACGACTTGAGGGTCGTTTGCTTCATGAGGGTCTCAGTCATACCCTCCGCTGTAGGTTCTGTACCGTATTTTATCTCAACCTTTTCATCATAGTATTTTGACCATCCTCTTATTCTAAACGATACGTTATAGCAGTGGCCGGCTTTTACATTCAGGGCTGGACTTACCAACCAGTCATCGAATGCCACCTTATCTTCACCACGCTTTATAGCAGCAGCACCATCGTAGTCGTTAGCCATACGTGGTTCATCGAAGTCCCATGTTACGCCATCGTTATTACTATCTATTACGCTGAAATATGCCATCTCCGACTCATCGTCGAAGCCACCTACGAATGGAGGAGTGATAGCCGTACCGTATGCCACATATTTGCCCACCATTTCCTCGCCTTCCACACCATGGTTGTTTGGTGTTATTCCGTATGCGTAGGTTGAGTATTCTGTATTTGGCAATGTCTCCTCGAAGGTAGTCCCGCTATAGTTCTCTGCCACTACAGTGCCACTAGGATAGCGTTTTATGGTGTATGTTACGTCGCCCACGTAGCCATTGTTCTGTCCTCTTTCGGGAGCCTGCCACTCTACTGTTACCTTACCTGTAGAAGAATCCAAGGTTGTCTTAACGTCGCCTGTATACACTGGTACATCATAGCCAGCATAATAGCGACCTACGAGCTTAGGACTGTCTCCCTCTGCGTTTGCCACAATAACGATAATGTTGTTGTTGCCCTGAGCAAGGGTTACGCTTTGCTTCACTTCTGCCCCTGGTGTTGTAGTGCCTGTGGCTACCTCCTTACTGTCTACGAGGATGATATAGGTGAGTTTAGCATCGGTGAGGTCGCTACCTCCAAAGGTTTTTGTCGGCGCTTTGAAGCACACATCACCCGTAAGTGCACCTTTAGGGAAGTTGAAAGTGAGGTCGGTGGCTGCTGCTGGAGCATTGTCGGCAGCTGCGGCCTTTGGTATAGTGAGGAGTGATATAATCTCGTTATGGGCAAAGTCGCCAATCTCCGTGAGCTTTGCAGTGGCAAGGTCTACGGTATAGAGCGTTGATTTCTGGTTTGCGTCCACACAATCCCAATAGAAGGTGTTGGTGGTTTGGTCTATCTCACCGCTCTGATAGTAATAACTGCCGTCTGACTTGGCGAGTGTCTTACCTGTTGAGCCTATAAGGGTTTCTTCTGCCGTTGTTGTATCTATGCGATAGAGGTTACCATCGCTTGCAATACCATAGAGCACGTTGTCTTTGGTTATACCCATAGCAATGTAAGCGTGTCTCAACGTTCCTATCTTTGAACGAGTCTCGTTGGCATAGTCTGCCACACCGAGTTCATAGTTCACTCCATCGGCATCGAGGAAGCATCCATACACGGTGCCATCGTCGGCAATGGCTGTCTCGTTTGCCACGAGAGAGTAATCATCGAGCCTTTTTTCCACTTCCGCTGTCCATGTGTCGGTGTTATACTTATAGAGATACACCATAGACACTCCATAAATTTCCTGAGACATCACGAAATACAACTCGTTCTCTATCCATGCACCAGAACCTGTGGCACGGCAGAATAACTCGGTGAAGAGCTTGTTGGTAGTGATTGGAGCTTCGGTATCGAATGAATACATACCATATTCTACGTTGTCTCCCCATGTATTGTCGAAGAGTACGTTACCATATAGGGTCTTCGTCTCTTTGTTGTTTGCTCTTAATATGAAGTTGTTCTTACCATTCTGCTTCATCTTAATACCCGTCTCGATATTACGATTCAGGCGTACGATACTGTCGCGCTTTACCTTTGTAGGCAACAAACGCTGATAAAGGAGTGGATGTTTTGCCCTCGCCTCAGCCTGTCGCTCCTTGAGCTCTGCTGGTGTTACCTTGTGGGCATTAGCCATCTGCGACGCTACCACCGTCTGCATCGAACTTTGCGCCTTCTGTGCCTGCGCTTTTAGTATGCCAAATGGTGTAAGCGTGAGATACGTTGCGGTTCCAATGATAAACAATGGGAATTTTCTTGCCATAATATAAAATTAAGATGAATAATTGTTAGTTAATCTCACACGATAATATTGTATTTCGCAAATATACAAACTATTTTTAATAAATCACAAGAAAAACAACGAAACTATTTACTTTTGTTCACAATTATATACGTTTGCTACCAAAATACCTACTAATAAGTATTATCCCGAACAATTTGCAAGCACCTAAACGAAAAGACTGACGCTACACGCTCTATGTCGTGCTTGCGCCAGTCTCCTTAGTTAGTATTATTAGACAAGACGTTATTTCAGTTCAGGCGGGTTCTAATAATGCGTGGAATTTATAGAACACGCCTTAATTGACTTAATCTTCATCCCAAAAGGAATCGGAGTGGAACTTACTGCCAGCCTCTTCTTCGCCATCGCCGTTACCTGGTCCTGATACTCCACCATGAGTATTATCATCAACACCTGGCGATGTATATTGCATTATCCCTTCCTCTGAAAAACATTCATACACGTTAATCTTTGGTGCTATATATACTCTTTTCATATTCTTTTGATATATTCCTTATTTAATATATTTCTTACCATTTATAATATAAGCTCCACGAGGCAACTTGTTGATACCTTTAACGCCCTCACCAACGAGTTGACCATTCATATTGTAGACTCCATCGTTAGCGGAAGTATCTATGATGTTTACATCAGCATCGGTCTTAACGCCATCGATGAATGTTGTTCCGTCAACATCTGTATTACTACTTGTAGCAACTTTAAGAACCTGAGTCTTGGTCTTATCTGTCAATCCCTTCAGATAACCGCGGAAGCCTTTCACTACAGCACCATCCTTCTTTGCTATAAGGAAGTTTCCTGAAGTAGCTCCGATATATCCATCACCAGTAGCCAACGTCATATCATTGCTATAGCTTGAAACCCAAGCATAATCTGAACTCTTGCACCAATCTGCTGGCTTACCGTTCTCTGGAGCTTCTATTGTTACATAAGGATAGTCGGCAACATCGGCTGTACTGATACGCTCAACATCCTTTGTAGGTTTGATAAGGAAAGGTTTATTGGCTACAATTGTATTGTAAGCATGACGCACGAACCATACCTTGCCGTTGCTATCTACATGATCGAAGTATAGAATCTGTGTACCCTCTTCATTACCGATACTGTAAGTGTTACCAAAGATAGCATCCACCTGATATTTATTCAAGCTGAATGGAAGTACACAAGTGCCCCAGATACCTGCTTTGAGAGTACGGTTTACAGTAACCTTAGCTACATGCCCGTTTGCTGTTGACACGATTTCGTTTGCTTGGTCGTCATTATATTCCTTCTCGTCAACCACAGGCTTAACGTCGTCTTCCTTGAACGAATAGCCATAGAAGCCTATCTTAGAACCAAAGTTATAGAGATAATAAGTCTTACCTGCTTTCACCTTGAAGGAATATGTTACAGGCGAGTCTGCCAAAACGCACCATCCATTTGAGCCTGGAATATTCTCGTCGTATGCATCGTTACGAACAAGGTCGTTTGAGAGATTACACTCCAATACGTTGTTCTTAAACTTATCTGTACTAAGGTCAAAGTCGTCTGCGATGTTCTTGAAATGTCCCTTTACTACATCTATATCCGTTGGAGCTACATTCGAGCCATTAGGGTTAATATCCCATGTAAAGCTGTCAAGAGTGTTAAGTCCACCTGTAGGTTTACCATTGGCATTCTCTATTGACGGTGTAGACTGTACGAAGTTTCCTGCCTCATCCATAACGAAGACACGACGCTGTGGACGATACTGTCCGCTGTCGAACACACCATTCTGGAAGATGTGAACATCCACTGTACCATTGGTTACTGGGTTAAGTACGATATAAGAACCTGAGCATGGCACGTTGAACATCTTGTCAACGATAGTGCCTGTCTTTGTCTTGAAATCACGAGTAGATACGAATGTAGAGTTAGGCATAGCGTTTGAGCCGTTCTCCTGACGTGCATTCTTGTTCATCTCACTGGAAACATAGCGGTCGAAACCTGTCAGCTTCCACTTTGGCAACGTTGCATTGTCTGCCCAATAGTAGCTTGACTTAAGTCCTTCATCCGTATATGTTGCATTGTCCACATCATTAGGGAACATCCATCCTCCGAGAGTAGCAGCCATCGTCTTGTTCTCGTTCCACATAACCTTCTGGTTACCATAAGTTACGGCAGTGCCTTTGTTGTCCTTTTCTCTGGTACGATATACGGCAGGGTCGTCTACATAAACCATAAAGTTACTCTCCACTGTCTCGAGGTTATCGCCCGTAATGGTAAAACTTACGACTCCTATTCCTTCGCTGACAGCTTCTATCTTGCCTGTCGTTTCGTCTACCCTAACGAAACTTGGGGTTAACGATGTCCACTTCGCTGTATAAGCATTCTCTGCCAGTGCATTTGTTCCGTATGTTACATTAACCTCTGGCATTCCCTCTATAGAACCAGCTAACATCTGGTATGAGTCTGGGTTAAACACAACAGTAGGGATGATAAAGTTTTCGTCTACATTGATCTTAAATGTATATGATGCAGGAGTGTTGTAGACGTCGCTATAGTCGTCAGAACCATTTGTACTTGGCGTAGCACTTACCACAATGGTATGTTCTCCTGCTTCAGTTGGCTGTATAGTGAGCTTATTTCCCTCAATCTTATTCTTCTTTGAATTAGAGGCATCCGTTCCATCGATAGTATAGGTGTAGGTGAAATATTCGCTCACATCCTCACCATCGTAGATAAGAGGCACAACGAAACTCTTGGTATTTTTTATAGTGCTATCATACTTCTTTACTTTTATAGCTTCGTCAGTAGTAGTGAAGCTTGGCAAGAATTCTGGAGTTAGTTTTCCCTCTACCACATTGTATTGGAACTCAAATGTACCTGCCGTATAAATGCCTGTCGTCGTACTTAAAGGAGTAGCCGTTACGGTAATCTTTGATGTTCCCTTTGTCCAAGCGTATGCCTTTCCTGAAACGGAGAAGGTTCCATCAGCATCTACGCTGACATTTTTATCGCCATCTACCGTGTACGACAGAGTATAGTCTGTACCGAGAGTGAGCAGATTATTGTCGTCGTAAACCTTGATGACTGGCTGCTTGTAGGTAGCATCGGTAACATTGATTTTCACGTTTGCAACAGACACTGTCAGTGGTGTAGGGTCTTTCACCGTAAGGATATATGTTGCAGCACATCCATCATACGTTTCTGCATCCGTAGGCTTTACGGTGGCAAGTATTGTTGCTACACCTGCAGATTTCACTGTAGCAAATATTGTTGATGTACCTGCGGCTCTGTATTTTGCATGGGTATTAGCAATTGCTGCTATCGACTCGTTATTTGAGGTGTACTCTACGGTATATTCGCTGTCTTCTAACTCTGTATCACCTGCATATACCGTGAGCTGAGGAACTGCCACTGTATAGCTTTCCGTCTTGTTCTCTACCACTTCGCCATACTTGGCAAAGCCTGCCGTAAGGCGCACCTTGCCGGAAGAGGCTGGACGCACTACGTTCAGATAAGTAATATATGTGGAGCTACTGCCGTATCTACCAAGAGAGAGGGAGTCGCAGTCTTTCTGCAGTGTGTATGTATACTCCGTCTCATCTGCCAAGAATGCTGGCGACTTGAACATTGGGGCTTCGTCTGCCACATCTGAATAGAGCAATACTCCAGATGTTGCTTTTGCACACTTGCCCTTTACGGTTACAACATCACCTGCCTTGAAGCTCTCTCCTTCGTTAGCCTTGATGGTGATATATTTCCCTTCCTTTGCCTTAAAGTCGGTTCCGAGCATGATGCTGGCTTCCTTTATCTTGATATTGGCATGATATGAGGTTGTTGTACCAACGAGTGTACTGAAATCGTAAACTACCTTAGACTGTTCCTCGCTTTCCTGGCGTGAAATATTTATTTCCTTAACGTATGTAGCCTCACTTGGTTTTCTATAAACGTAAAATTTGTTCATGCCGTTAAGGCAATCATCTGCAGTAACTGTATATGAAACAGTCTCTTCTTTTGCGGACATATTACCAAGACTAACGCTCTTGGCATCTGTGGTTGTTCCTGTATATGCCACGAAGCCTCCCTTGCCCTTTGTGGACGAATATGCCGTGATAGAGATAATATCACCTGCATGGAGAGAGTTTCCTGAAAGGGAAACCATAACATAACTCGCTTTTCCAAAATCTTTGTCGAGCTTATAGCCATTGGCATCTACTTTTTTCTCTGTAGAGAAGCTCACAGTTCCACCTGTTGCTGCATACTCATCAGTTGTTACTGTTGTTGATGTTGGTATGGTATACTCAAACAACGTGGTGGTCTTTCTGTCGTCTGCAGAACCAACCTTTTTCACATTTCCATATACCCACTCGTTACTTTTCTCCCACGCTTTGTTGGCTGCATTGACATGAGATGTTGCGAGCAACATTCCTGCCAAAGGCAGACACAGAAGGAGTTGCTTGCCATGGCGCATAGACAAATTAATTGCGCCAAAGCACAACTTAGTTGTTTTCATTGATTTTGATTTGTTTTTGAAATATTGTAGTTAGTATTTTTTCTCATTTTCTTTATACAGATTATATACTTTCCGCACATTTTCATCCTTACGGCTCACCATATTTCTGCTCACGCATTTCTTTGGCGATAATATATAATGTTGATTTCTGTATGAGTCTTAATGACTTAACACACACTATATTAAGGCGTGTTCTAAAAATTCCACGCATTATTAGAACCCACCTTATATGTTGTCGTAAATATTGCGGTGCAAAGGTATATATATATTAAATAGGTAGTATAAGTTTAGATGTATATTTAATATATTTTTATACATTTTACATTATTGTAAGATAATAAGAAACAACATACGTAGTAAGCTGGGGCTATACATATAGAGGTTTTTAAGTGGGAGGTTTGCTCTTTTGAGGGTATATCTGACGATGTCTGAGCTTACACCTTACGAGGCGTGAGGATATACATTATAGGCGGGTTCTAAAAATTCAAAATACATCAAAGGTAATTTTTGTCATATAAGATGGGTTCTAAAAACATGTGGAATTTTTTAGAACACGCCATAAGCCTAATTTTTAGAACCAGCATATAGTATATATCGGTTTGTAGGAGAAGGTGGAAGAGCGTTTTTGATTAAAGGAAAATTAACAAAAGTATGCCAACTTTGCCAACTTTGCCACTATGCCATTTTATGTCATTATTACGTAAATAGGGACTTTTCTTAATATTTTTATTATTTTGGCAAAGTGGCAAAGTGGCATACTTGGCATACTTTTGTTAATTTTTGTATACGAGATGCTTTGTTACAACGCTACTTTCATAACCACAGTTTTACCATTTGCCTCAACTTTTAGGAGATATACCCCCTTGTACAAATGACTTAAGTTGATAGTGGTAGCCTCGGCTTTCGTTTGCACGACATTACCAGCGAGGTCGGTTACTGCAAATCTTGCGTTATCGCCATTTACCAGTGTGAAGACATTGCCTGTTCTCACGAGTTTCAAATCATTATCCGAAACGAGGTCGGCTATTGACGATGAGCTGCTTGGTTTCATCACTATTCCTAAATAATTTACGCGGGCTGCTCCCTGAATGTTTGTGTCCGTCATTGGACTGTCGGCATGGTATAATGCCGTGCGAGCACTGCCATCGTCTGTTGCCATGGCATAGAACGATATGTTGTCTGTCTTCTCGTTGTCTTCCTTCACCGTCATCACGCAGAGGTTACCTCCTGCATAAGCAAATGGTTTGGATAGACGTAAGTGGAGCGTGTTTTCGCCTTTTCTAAACGTTACGGCATCGTCTACTACCAGCTCCATCTCCGAATCCAACGTCCAGCCCTCTGTAACATTATTCTTTGCTGTATTTGCGAGATAAACCTTAATATGTTTGTCTTTCAAGTCATTGCCGTAGTTGATATAGTCGTAGTCAAGTTCCGTAATGTCTCCATCCTTACGATTAATCTCATCTGCAAGATATATTGTCTGCGAATAGTTATAAGCATCGCCATTAAACCAGAAAGGATAATCCGTGAGGTAATCCTTGCCTCCAACTGCAACAACGCTTTCCTTCTCGTCGTGAGAATAGAACTCTGCCGTTATAGCATCGTTCTCCGACACCTTATCGCCATCTGCCTCTACAAATGCACGTAGAGTGGTGTATCCAACAGATTGTGGGGTATAGAGCAGAGAGATAGTAGCCGTTTCGTCTGCCTTTAGCTCTTTGTCAACGCTTTGTGAGGCTACGAGATTATTATCAGCATCAGTAAGTTTCACCTTATAGCTGCTTACGCTCTTCGTACCGTTATTCTTTACACCCACAACAAGCTGTGCTTCTGTTCCCTTTACTAACTCCGAAGAAGCGGTAATCGACTCCACTTTCAAATCTACATCGTGCTCTGCCTCTACAGAGAAAGCGGAAATCTGTATCATAAACTGGTCTGCTGCAGAGAGAGCTGCAAGGCAGAACCTATAGTCGCCATCTTCTGCCACCGTGAAAGCCACCTTTCTGCTCTCTGGGGTAGAGAAATCAGATGTGGTGAAATTGTTGAGGTCTTCAACAACTTGCTTTCCGTTACTGCCGAGAAGAGACATTTCAAAATGCTCTGACGAGTAGAAGCTCGGGGCAAGGATATCGTATTTTACAATATACTTCACGTCTTTCTCAAGATGGAATGGTACGGAGACAAGGCTGTCGTCGGCTGCACTCGTATAACTCGTGTTATATACATATCCTTTTAGGTTCTTCAGCCATGTGTTGCCGTCGTTGTTATGGTCTACTATCATCCATTGTGCACAACCGAAGTCGCTACTGAAATCGGCAGTATATGGCACAGAGAGGCTCTTTCCTGCTGCAAGAGGCTGCGTCTTTACGGGGTCGCTCTCTCCTGTGGGGTTCTTACATACCACCTGCCAGGTGTAATAGCAAGCCTCAGAGATGGTGTTGTCGGTTAACTGTGTATCTACGATGTTTTCAAACACTTTTCCATCGGGCTGTCGAGATATGGTATATGTCAGGTTCTCTGGCTTTATGCTTCCGCCATTCTTTCCTACGGAAGGGGCTGTCCATGAGAGAAGCACGCCGTTCCCCTTCTTCTGGCACGACAAGTTGGTTACTGCTGCTGGCAGGTCTTCGCCAAGCACGAGCTTTGCAGATGCGCCCTCACCTCTACCTGCTTCGTTATACGCATAAACGATATACCTTGCCTTGCCTTTTATATCTTTTGCCTCATCAACATACGTTTCTTCTTTTCCTGCCACAGCATTGTCTATGGTATGTATGAGCTTTCCGTTTCTCCATATCTCCACCTTAGTAAGAGCGGCATCCGTTGCTTCTTCACCTCCGTAAAGGGTTGTCGGGTTTCTCCATGAGAGAGTAACGCCCTTATCATTGGCTGTTGCCGACAAGTTCAATGGTTTGGCAGGGGCCTTACTGTCTGCTATAACGAAAGGTATATACAAGCCAACGATAAGAGAGTTGTTCTCTACTGTGTTTGCTGCCACCACTTCTGCCGTCTCTGGATTTACCTTATTAAAAAAGGTATAGTAGTTCTCATCCAATCCAGTCCAGTAGAGTTCACCAGTACTGCGGTCGAACTCCATCGACTGTGCCTCCGTCGTGTTGCATTTTACGCCTGTGTTTCCTATAAGGGTCAGTTCGCCAGTCGCTTTGTCGAGTTCATAAAGGTTCGAACTCTCGTCCATGGCATACATATCTCCATAATACGTGCATGCCAATGCCACGATTTTCATCTTCAGCTGAGCCACATTAGTATAGCTGCCGTTGGTGGTGTTAATCTTTATAAGGCGAGGCGAGATAGTCTCACCGCTACTTTTCACCATAACGCCATAAAGCGTTGACGAAGAATAATCATAAGTAAGGTCGGTACACTGGTATGGCTGCTGGGAATAACGGAGCTTCAAGGCTTTTGTATTCAAGTCATAGGAGCAGAGACCCTCCGTAAGATAGCCTGAAGCATCATCGGATAATATCATCATATACTTGCCGTCGGCAAATGTTCCTCCCCAAAAAGAATACATTAGCGAGGTCATAAGCTCAGGAGTGCCACCATCGGTATCATACTTATACATTCCTATAGGTATCTCTCCATCGCTGCTATTTCCTGTCATGAAGCCATAAACATCTTTTGCATTGGCTGGCACGACTGCTATCAACGCAAGAAGAAGCATTACGCTATTTCTCAATCTCTTTAATCTTGTATTCATTTGATGTATCTGTTTATTGAATATTTGATGTTATGTTTATTGAATAATTGATGTATCAGTTTGTTGAATAATTGAGTAGATAGTACAAAAAGAGTGAAGATGTAATCTATATTGACATATATCTTCACTCTTTTTTATACGTTTAGCACTGATTGGTTAGAACTCTGCCGACTTTGGTGTTCTTGGGAATGGGATGACATCACGGATGTTCTGCATTCCTGTAACGAAGAGTATCAGTCGTTCGAAACCAAGACCGAAACCGCCATGAGGGCATGAGCCATACTTACGGGTATCGAGATACCACCACATATCCTTCATCGGTATCTGGCGTTCCTCTATCTCTGCCATCAGCTTGTCGTAGCTCTCCTCACGAACACTACCACCTATAATCTCGCCAATCTGTGGGAACAAGACGTCGGTACCCTGAACGGTTTGTCCGCTCTTGCCACCATAACCTGCCTCCTCGTCGTCTATCTTCATATAGAACGCCTTGATTGACTTTGGATAGTTTGTCATTATGACTGGCTTCTTGAAGTGTTCCTCCACGAGGTAACGCTCATGTTCTGAGGCAAGGTCATCACCCCACTCGCAAGGGAACTCAAACTTCTTGCCGTTGGCAATAGCTTCCTGAAGGATCTTTATTCCTTCGGTGTATGGCAAACGAACGAAGTCGGAATTGAGTACTCCCTCCAAACGCTGGATAAGTCCCTTATCTATCATCTTGTTGAGGAACTCGAGGTCGTCCTTACAATGGTCGAGAGCCCAACGGATGCAATACTTTATGAAATCTTCCTCAAGGTCCATAAGTTCGGGAAGGTCGATGAAAGCAACCTCTGGCTCTACCATCCAGAACTCTGCCAAGTGGCGAGGAGTGTTGGAGTTCTCGGCACGGAACGTAGGACCAAAGGTATAGATAGAGCCAAGGGCTGTTGCTCCAAGCTCTCCCTCAAGCTGTCCGCTCACGGTAAGTGATGTCTGCTTGCCGAAGAAATCATCATCGTATGTTATCTTGCCATTCTCGTCTTTCTTCAAGTCGTAGAGGTTCTTTGTGGTTACCTGAAACATCTGACCAGCACCCTCACAGTCGCTGGCGGTAATGAGCGGTGTATGGAAATAGAAGAAGCCATGCTCATGGAAATATGTGTGGATAGCCATCGCCATATTGTGGCGGATACGCATCACAGCACCAAAGGTGTTGGTACGCAGACGCATATGTGCATACTGACGCATATACTCGAAGCTCTGTCCCTTCTTCTGCATTGGGTAGTCGCTGCCACAGAGTCCGTATATCTCGAGGCTCTCGCATTGTATCTCAACAGTCTGACCTGCACCCTGACTCTCTACGAGTGTTCCTACGGCACTAATGCAAGAGCCTGTGGTAATCTGCTTGAGCATATCGGCATCAAACTTTGTTGGGTCTACCACGACCTGTATATTCTTTATTGTAGAACCGTCGTTGAGGGCGATAAAATCTACTGCCTTGC
>CAVKAH010000012.1:0-30148 GCA_963654095.1 Oscillospiraceae bacterium | reverse complement strand
TTCCCTCCCTTAGGGAGGGTTGGGGTGGGTTTTAATTTTTTACATATATGAAAAAAGTATTTAGTATTGCCCTCGTGGCATTAGGCATGATGATGGCTATGCCATCACAGGCACAGGTTAAGTTTGGTTTGAAAGGTGGTTTGAATATCACCGATATGTCAATGAGCAAAGAGGTTCTTGATGCATCAAACCGCACAGGATTCTTTATCGGTCCGTCTGTAAAGTTCACACTTCCAGTAGTTGGTCTCGGCATTGACGCATCCGCTTTGTACGACCAGCGTGAGTCAAAGCTCAAACTTGCAGATGACAATACAGGACCTTCGTCAAACACTGTTAGGCAGCAAGCTATCAACATTCCTATAAACTTGCGCTATACATTAGGTCTTGGTGATATTGCTGGAGTATATTTTGCTGCAGGTCCACAGTTTGGCTTTAATGTAGGCGATAAGAACTTCGATTGGACAAGTAAGGCAAGTTATCGTTTGAAATCAACAAACTTCAGTGTTAATGTAGGCTTGGGCGTTACATTGATAAAGCATGTTGAAATAGGTGCTACATATAATATCGCTTGTGGCAAGACAGGTGAGGCTTCTGTACAAGATGCATTAACCAACACATGGGAGCATTCTCGTGGTCGTTCAAATGCATGGCAGATTTCTGCAGCTTATTATTTCTGATAAATAAGTATGTGTGGGCATTGCCCCATGTATATATTTGATATAAAGCATCCCGTTCCTAAACCATTAGTAGGAGCGGGATGTTCTTATTTATTCATTCATCATTTATTGTCGTTTCGTTGATATTGTGCTGTTGTAGTACTATTGTTTTATATGTTGTCCATTGCCTTTATAGCAAGAGAGAATATACCTTTAATATAGTCGTCAGGCGTATTGTCTTGCATTTCAGTCAGCCCCTTCTTACATAATGACCTTTCGCTTTCACTCATGTTCTTACCATTCTTCTTGCAGAAGTCAAGCATAGAGTTTGCAAGTCCTGTAAGCATGGTCGTGTTATCTATATTTCCCTCTTTTATATTCTCAAGGTATGCAGCTCTCATGTTACTGAATTTCTGTATTGGGTCAGAGGCATAATCATTAGAAGATATAACAGAATATCCTTTAGACATAGTAGATTCATTGCCATTCTTATCTATTATGCTTACTCTACCATTATCATAAACCTTTATCGTTTCGCCGTCAAGAGTTACAATAGAGCGCACTTTCCCATTGTCATCTGTAGTGGTTGTTGTCGTAACTGTCGTACCAGGAGTTATCACTTTCCCATCTTTCGTTGTGATAATAGTACCATTTGGTCCTGTTACAATCTTACTGCCATCTCCATACTTAATATGTGTTGTGCTTCTGTTAACCTTAATTTGTGGTGAGGAGTAAGTAGTGAAACTCTTTTTCCATTTCTTAGGATTGGGACTTTTTATCTTGTATATTTTTCCAGTTGTCTTCTTGCCTTTTTCTTGCCATACCATACCGTAAACAGTGCGGTTGATGTCGTTTTCCTTGTCATTGAAAAAGAGGAAAAGGATGTTGTCGTTAGTACCATTTGTTGGCCAGCCTATATGCAGGTTGTTGTTAAGCTCTTTTCCGTAACCTATGGTAAGGTTCTTCAATTGTTTGCTGCCTGCTTTCTTATCCATACTACTGTATGCGTCAGGCATATCCTTATAGAAAGCCTCCTTTATGGTATCAAACCTTTTCTTTTCCTTTTTGGGTAATAAGAAATCGTATTCGCAATATATATCGTTGGAATCGTTATATTGTACTGTTGAGCGTGTGATATAGTTGAACGACTGATTTGATACGAACTCATCCACTACTTTTTCCACATTCTCCTGTGCATAGGCGCATCTTGTGCCTAATGCTAAAATAGCCGTCATGGCTAAAGGGATAATCTTTTTCATAATTTCTTTCCTTTCGATTGACTTTATGATGCAAGAGTAAGTCTTGCATCTGCTTATTTTTAATATATTTCTTCGCTACACATCAGACTTATTCTTTCTTCTCGCATAGCACTTGCGGCATGGATAAGCCCTATCGTGAGTTGTTGTAGGTCTTCAACACGTTGCAGTTCCTGCTCAGCCATCATCTGGGATGCTCTGTCTATGGAGTCAGCCTGTGCTTCGTATTTGTTAGCCAGCAGGGTTTCAGGTGGTGCAGGCTTGTATCTGTATTTTACTGTTTTGCTCTTTTGAGGTATATGCTTTTCTTGTTCGATAGTGGTAGAAGGAACGGCATTGTCGGTACTATTGTTCAGGGAATCTACCATTTGGATGGATTTTCCGTTACCATTCTCTTGGGTTATGGATGGTAGCGAGGCAACAGTCTTTTCGTTGTTTCCAATGCTAAGTGTAAAAGTAATTATTGCTGCCACTACTGCCGCTGCACCTATAGCCCAACCTATATAGCGTTTAATGCTTATCTTTCTGTGCGTTCTAACTATGTTTTCTTCTTGCAGAAGTCCATCTTTTTCTGGCATACCACCAGCGAAATAACGGAACATCTCGGCGTATGGCTCAAGGTCAGTAGATACTTTGTCTGTATCACAGAAATATTTCTGTAATTGCAGTTCTTCGTCTAAGGAGGTCTTACCCTCCATAAACCTTTCAATAAGTATCTTTATCTTGCGTTCTTCCATATACATATAGTTGTCATTTTCTCCTTTTTAGTTCTTCCATTAGCTTCTTTCTTGCCCGTGCAAGTAGTGTGGGTACGGAAGATAACTTTATACCTACTATAGCGGCAATCTCAGCGGTAGACTTCTGTTCCACCTGACGTAGATGGAGTACAGCATATTCTGCCGATGGCAGACGCTTTACCATTTTTGATAGCCAAATTACGTTTTCCTCGTTTTCAATAATGGCATCAGGCATGGCATATTTGTCTGCTGGAGCATCGGGACTGCAAGTAGACAGATGTTGAGGCTGCTTACGCCGAAGATTATCAATAGCAAGATGCTTTGCTATGGTAACGGCAAGAGCCTCCGTAGTCTTGTCTTTTTTCAGTCTTTCGTGCATAGTCCAAAGCTTGAGCATAGTATCTTGTGCAACGTCTTCAGCCTCTTCGTTATTGAGACAATATCCCTTAGCCACCGCAATGATACGTTGGCGTAAGTTTGTTGCAATGTTTTCAAAGTCTATTTGCTCCATGCTTTGTTTGCTCGTTCATATAGAAAACGTAAAAGACACAAATTCATGGACAGCGTTATAATTATTTAACCTTTCAGTAGAGGTGTTATTAAGAGGCAAAAACACGAGAACCTACTACGCTAACTATGATTTTTTACCCGTTAGCATAGTAGATTCGCCTTGTCTCGCTATGTATTTATGCCCCACGAAGAGCAATCCGCAACATTAAAGAGCTGTATTTATGGGCATTATAATACCCACCTTACATATTATAAAGATAGACATGAGCACCCATAAGAATACACCTGAGCACCAACAAGGATATACTTGAGCACCAACAAAGATACACTTGAGCACCAACAAAGACATACCTTATGATAATAAAAATGAAACATATAAGTAAAGACTTCATAACGTGAGTGAAAACATTATGTAACATCAGCCATCTACCTTTGCAGCAGAAATTAGAAACAAGATATGTTTATGACAAAAAAGGTACAAAAGATTGTTCTATCCACCATGCTACTTGCTTCCTCTACAATGGGATGTATGGCAGCCGACATCATAGGAAAGGTAACCGACGGGAAGTCGAAAGACGCCCTCATTGGTGCTACTGTGCAGGTGAAAGGTACAAACATCATTGCTGCCACAGATATAGATGGCAATTTCAAACTTACAGGACTTAAATCGGATGTTACGTACACGCTCACCGTTACGTACGTGGCATACAAGAATAAAGATATTGACGGGGTTCGGGCGAGCGACCAGCCACAGATGATAAGCGTAGTGCTGACACCCGACGAACAGACACTGGGCGAGGTAACCGTAACCGGCATAGCAAGAAGAAACACCGAGGCGGCTATGGTTCAGATTGCTAAAAACAGTCCCGTCATCGTGAACAACGTATCGGCACAGGAGATAGGTAAGACCCAAGACAGTAATGCTGGCGAGGTCATTCGCCGTGTGCCGGGCGTCAGTTTGATAGACGATAAGTTCGTTATGGTGCGTGGTTTGTCGCAACGTTATAATAATGTTTGGATAAACGGAGGTGCTGCTCCAAGCTCCGAAGCCGACTCTCGAGCATTCTCTTTCGACCTTATTCCGAGTGCGCAGATAGACAATATGCAGATTGTAAAGACCCCTTCGCCAGAGTATCCGGCTGACTATACGGGAGGTTTTGTTATAGTCAGCACCAAGGACATCCCTATGGGAAATATGTTTCAAGTGTCAGTTGGCGGCAACTTTAATACGTCTACCGTGTTCCGTAACTTTAGCTATGGTAAAGGTTCAGGTACAGACTTCCTGGGTTTCGACAATGGGTTGAGGAGTATCAACGGAGGCTTCCGCTCCACGCTGAATGGTATTGGCAATGGAGGAATCAATCTGTTGGGCAACGGACTGAATAACGATTGGACAGTAAAAACTATGAAGCCGTTTGGCGATTTGAAGCTCTCGGCAAGTCTCGGTAGGCGTTGGAAGCTCGGTGAACACCAGATGGGAATGATAGCAGCCCTAAACTACACCAACGAATACCGCACGTTCAGCGATATGCAAAATAACCAATTCGGTGTGTACGACGAGCGAAACGACCGCTCCATCTATCTTAGTAACTCTGTAGACAACCAGTATAACCACAACGCACGTATAGGAGCGATGTTCAATATGACACTCCTTACGGCAAACGGAAATAATAAGTTTCAGTTTAAAAATATCTTCAACCAGCTCGGCACCGACCGCTATACCTATCGTACAGGTATCGACGAGCAGAGCAATCAGACGCATTCGGCAGAGTATTACTATCGTAGCCGCACCACATATAATGGACAATTCACAGCCAAACATACACTTAAACATGACGAACTCGACTGGAGCCTAAGCTATTCCTATGCCAATAGAAATGTTCCAGACCGTCGACGCTATCTGACAAATGATGCCCTTGAGACAGGCGTGATACAGCTCACCAACGGTAATGATATTTCAAGAGAGTGGACAAAGCTCGATGAGCATATCTTTTCGGCAGCTGTTAACGACAAGCACGACTTTGATTTCAACGGATGGAAGTCTACTCTAAAAGTTGGAGCCTATGGCGAATACCGCTCTCGCGAATATCAAACACGAGAGTTTATATACAACTGGGAACCGGGAAACAACTCCTTGCCATCCGATTTCCGTAAGCAAGATATCCCGTCGCTACTCAGTAATGCGGATAATTTCGGTGCAGACAAGCTGTATCTCTTAGAAGAACCAAACCGCCGCGACGACTACAAGGGCAACAACACGTTGGGTGCTGGATACGTAGCTGCCACCCTGCCATTTGGTAACCTTAGCATCTTTGCTGGAGTGCGCTACGAATACGACAAGATGGAACTAATCACCAACACACGCGATGATATAGAGAGTCCGTTCAGCCACTACTATAAATACAACGATCTCTTCCCTTCGCTGAATGCCACATATAAGTTATCGGACAAACATCAGGTGCGTCTCTCCTACGGAAAAACCGTGAACCGACCAGAATTTCGTGAGGTTTCCCCTTCTGTGTTCTATGATTTCGACCTTGCTGCCGACGTGAAAGGCAACACAGAGCTTACCTCATGCTATGTACAAAATGTAGATCTGCGTTATGAGTACTATCCTTCGAGAGGCGAGATGGTATCAGTAGCTCTCTTTTATAAGTATTTTGACGCTCCGATAGAGTGGACTTACACCCTCTCAGGTGGTAACAGACTGATTTACTCTTATATGAATGCCGACCGTGCCAATAACTATGGCGTGGAGGTAGACATAAAGAAAGACCTCTCGTTTATAGGACTAAGAAACTTCAGTTGGTCGTTTAACGGAGCTGTGATAAAGAGCAAAGTAAACTTCAACTCTACTGCCAACATGGAGAATCGTCCGATGCAAGGACAGTCGCCATATCTCATTAACACAGGTTTGTTCTATAAAAACGACAAGCAACAGCTCGATATAGCCCTGCTATACAACCGTATCGGAAAACGTATAATCGGTGTTGGACGCAGCGAAGGTACGACAAGCGGCAACGAAGCACTACGTGTGCCGAACAGCTACGAGATGCCTCGCGACGTGATAGACCTATCGTTGTCAAAGAAATTCGGTACACATTGGGAGATAAAGGCTAATATCCGCGACTTGCTTGCACAGCGTGTTTACTATAAGGAGTTTGTAAAAACCACCCTTACCGACGGCACTAAGAAGAGCGTAGAACAGGTAACACGCAGCTTCAAGCCAGGCATGAATATCGGTATAAACATTACGTATAATCTATAGAAATAGTAGTTTCAATTTAACTTGCACTTTTATTTTATTCTTATCAATATGAAAAAAACAAAGTTTTATGGATGCTTAGGCATCTTAGCACTAGCAGGAACAATGTTTACTGCGTGCAGTGATGACAACAATGACAATGGAGGAGACACTACTGCAGTATGGTCTGTAGATGGCGGAATTCAGGCTTGCGACCACATACTCTTTACTGAGAGTGATAAAGCAGGTAGCAAAGACGTTAACGACAATGGCACTCAGCTCGGCAATGGTAATCAGGAGTTTGTGTTCACAGGTAAGCAAACACTAAAGAAAGGTACATATACTCTGAAGGGATGGATATACATAGCCAACGGCGCAGAGCTTACAATAGAGCCAGGAACCGTGATTAAAGGCGACAAAAGTCTTAAGTCGGCACTCATTGCAGAGCGTGGTGGCAAGCTCATAGCACAAGGTTCAGAAACACAACCTATTGTATTTACATCAGCGCAGGCTGCAGGACAGCGCCGTCCAGGTGATTGGGGAGGCATTATTCTCTGCGGTAAGGCGCATACCAATGCTACCGAACAGCAGATTGAAGGTGGACCACGAACAAAGCACGGAGGTACTGATGATAACGACAACTCTGGCGTTTTGAGCTATGTCCGCATAGAGTTTGCAGGTTATCCGTTTGCCACTGACCAAGAGATAAATGGTTTGACAATGGGTTCTGTGGGTAAGCAAACAAAGATAGACCACGTACAAGTGTCTTACTCAAACGATGATTCTTTCGAGTGGTTCGGTGGTGCTGTAGACTGCAAATACCTAATTGCATACAAAGGATGGGATGATGACTTCGATACAGACAATGGCTTTAGTGGTCATGTGCAGTATGCTCTTGCTGTCCGCGACCCAAAGATTGCCGACCAATCTATGAGCAATGGCTTCGAGAGTGATAACAATTCCAAGGGTACAACTGCCGACCCACACACTTCGGCTGTATTCTCTAATGTTACCTTCATTGGTCCTAAGGCTGGTGCAAGTGATTTCGTGAACGATGCTTCTTATATTACAGCTGGTGCTTACAACCCAAATAATGGTTCAGGACTCGGAAGATTTCAAGCTGCTATGCAGATACGCCGCGACTCTCACCTATGCTGTTTCAACTCCGTTGCAGTAGGTTGGCCTGTAGGTCTTATCCTTGATAATGAGCTTGGTGATAGCCAGGGTGCTGCAACAAATGGTGTGTTGAAGCTTCAAAACCTATGGTTTGCTAACCTCGATGCTATCGGAACAGACAAGAATAAGGTACTTACCGACCCGAACAACGAGTCGTTCTCAAGCAAATTCTTCCTACAGCAGACAGGCAACAAATATTTTGCCACAGCAGACGGATGGTTCGACGTAACTGGCTATCGCCCATCTGCAACAAGTCCACTACTATCTGCAGCATCGTTCGCAGATGCTTTGCTCGCTGGTTTCGATAAGGTTTCATACATCGGAGCCTTTGGAAACACAGACTGGACAGCTAACTGGACAAACTTCGATCCACAGAATACTCAGTATTAATTCGGAGCAATAGCCTAAAAACGAATATATAAAAAGCAACCCTTCATCGTTGATGTTTATATCTTGCGATATAGATAAACGATGAAGGGTTGCTTGTTTTTGTATGAATAGTTCAAGCTTGAAATATTATTTCTTCTTCTTTTGCTCTTTCAATATATATTTCAGTTCCTTCTTACTGATACGTATGATAGTGCCGTGTTTATGCTTCGAGGGTACGCTAATATTATCGCTCATGGATGTAAAGGTCTTGAAATCACGGGTTGAAACGGCAGTATATTCCTGAGGATGATACTGGTCGAAGTATATCAGCCATTCACCGCTTGGCATCTGCATGGCACATGGGCCCTCGGAAAATGTCCTGCCGAAACGTTCTGAAGGGTTACTGAAAGGACCGTAAGGCGATTTTCCGAACACGCAAAACAGATTGCTAAAGCCTGGCTTGCGGTTATCTTTCACTATCAAAACATAGTCGTTCTTAGCACGTTTCAGTAGGAAAGCGTCAATGCTATTGAACTGTGGGTCGTAATATCTCTGGGTTTTAGAGAACGTAACGAAGTCTTTTGTCGTTGTGTACCATAGACGATTGGGAGAGTTTTTACCGAGGCGGTCAAGGTCTGTGTATTCCTCTGGCTTTATTTGTGATGACCATATTATAAAGAAAAGCTTATAGTCGTCGTCATAGAAAACCTCTGGAGCCCACACGTTGTTCGTAGTTATGCTATCCATTACAGGTATCTCACGCTGCTCCGACCAGTGGACAAGGTCTTTTGAATGTGCATATCCAAAGGAGCGATTGCCACCCCATTGCGTCGTCCACACTAGATGATATGTGCCGTCAGGACCTTGTACTATCGACGGATCACGTAGACAACGTTTCTCTGGACCGAACTTTGGCCATTTCTTTTCGCCAGTTAGCATGTCGACAAACTGCTTGTCGTTACCAATCTCTGGGTGCATCACGATATTTGGAATGGTATCCCAATGCAAGCAGTCGTAGCTGTAGATGTATTCTAAACCATCAGTTGATGGCTCGTGGAATGAGGTAAAGAGATAAACAGAGTCCTTGATGCTTGCTTTGTTTCCTGCTATTGCATAGTGCGACAATAGCAACATGAAGAGCAGGAGGTATTTCCTGCCATGTGTTAGTGAATTGTTTTTCATATTATAGTCCTACATTTTCAATCACTTTGTCTGCTGCGCCAGCCTTCGTTTTAACATATTCGCCAGCTGCATCAGATGATTTTTTAAGGTATAGTTCGTCAGAATTAAAGCGGTTCATCAGCTTTTCGAAATCGTCATAAGTATTTATTTCCATGCCACCCTTTGAGGCAAGCAGCTCCTGAGCCTCTTGGAAACGCTTGTTGTTAGGACCAAAGATAACTGGCACGTTCCACACGGCTGCCTCCAAAACATTATGTATGCCAACACCGAAGCCACCGCCAACGTATGTTACCTTGGCACAAGAATATATGCTTGATAGCAATCCGAAGCAGTCAATGATAAGACATTCGGCATTTGAAGCATCTTCTGGCGTAGCCTGAGTATATCTTACGGTGGTGCGTTTCAGCTTGGAAAGGATCTGCTGAATATGATCTTCGCCAATCACATGTGGGGCAATGATAATCTTCCAGTCCTTATGTTCATTGAAATATCTTATGAAAATATCTTCGTCAGGTTGCCAACTGCTACCTGCTACAAATACCTTGTGCCCTTTTGCGAGAGCGTCAACGATAGGCATGTTTGCGGCTTTCTCTGTCGCAGCCTTCTTTATTTCAAGAACACGGTCAAACCTTGTGTCGCCTGTAATCTCTACATTTGTTATTCCAAGTGTAGAGAGCAGCTCTCTACTCTTATCGTTTTGCACAAAAAACTTAGTGATGCAGTTCAATACACGTCGGTAGTTATGACCGTACCAACGGAAGAAAACCTGCTGCGGACGGAATATACTGCTTACGCTATATACAGGGATGTCGTGCTTCTTCATATATGTCATATAGTTCCACCAAAACTCATATTTGATGAAAAACGCCATCTCTGGTCTTACAAGTTTGAAGAAGCGTCTCACATTTAGTGGTGTGTCGAGCGGTAAATAGCAGATAACGTCAGCCCCTTCATAATTCTTTCTCACCTCATAACCAGATGGTGAGAAGAATGTGAGTAGGATTTTGTATTCAGGATGACTCTTGCGCAGCCGTTCTATGATAGGGCGTCCTTGCTCAAACTCGCCGAGAGAAGCAGCATGGAACCAAAGATATTTCGCCGTTGGGTCTACGTTGGTGCGAAGAATATCAAAGGCTTCGCGCTCTCCTCGCCACATCTTGCGTATCTTTTCGTTCCACCTGCTGGCGATAGCCACACCGAGGAGATATATGTATATAATAATGTTATACACGACTTCTGTAGTTTTTATTTCAGCACCTCTATAGCTTTTCTTAGTCTCTTGAGGGTTTCCTCTTTGCCAAGGAACTCTGTTATGTCGAACATACCTGGACCTTTGCCAATGCCGACAAGTGCCAAACGGAATGCGTTCATCACGTCGCCCAGTTTGTAACCCTTGCTCTCAACCCAACTGAAAACTATCTTCTCTTGGTTCTCGATAGAGAAATCGTCGATGCCTTCAATAACTTCAGCGAGTTCTGTCATTACCTCTGCAGAGTTCTCTTTCCAACGTTTGCGTACAGTTTTCTCGTCATATTCTGTTGGAGCAATAAAGAAGAATGAGCATAAAGGCCATAGTTCCTTTACAAAGTTTACACGGTCTTTCATCATAGAAACTACCTTTGTTATGCGCTCCATCGGCTCATCGATACCGTTGTTTGCTACGATAGGAGCAAAGAGTTGTGCTATTTCTTCGTTGCTTTTACGTAGGATGTATTCATGATTGAACCATATTCCCTTTTGGAAGTCGAAGCGTGCGCCAGCTTTACTGCACTTTGAAATATCAAAAACTTTAACCAACTCATCCAATGAGAACATCTCTTGTTCTGTTCCAGGGTTCCATCCTAAGAGGGCAAGGAAGTTGATTACTGCTTCTGGGAAATATCCGCTTTCACGGAAACCTGTACTTACGTCTCCTGTTTTAGGGTCGTGCCATTCCAATGGGAATACAGGGAAGCCGAGACGATCGCCATCACGCTTACTCAATTTCCCCTTTCCGTCTGGTTTCAAAAGTAGAGGTAGGTGTGCAAAACGTGGCATTGTGTCCTCCCAACCAAATGCTCTATATAGAAGGACATGTAGGGGTGCGCTTGGCAACCACTCCTCTCCACGGATAACATGTGTTATCTCCATCAGGTGGTCATCCACGATATTTGCTAGATGATAAGTAGGCAGTTCGTCGGCACTCTTATATAGTACTTTGTCGTCAAGGATATCACTTTTTATAACAACGTCGCCACGAATCATGTCGTTAACATGGATTTCTTCACCCGGCTGGATAAGGAAACGAACCACGTATTGCTTGCCATCCGCTATCAGAGCATCCACTTCTTCTTTCGGCATAGCCAAAGAATTGCGCATCTGCATACGGGTATGAGCATCGTATTGGAAGTTTTTAATCTCGTTGCGCTTAGCATCTAACTCCTCTGGAGTATCAAATGCGATGTATGCTTTACCAGCATCGAGGAGCTGCAGAACATACTTTTTGTATATGTCTCTACGCTCGCTCTGGCGGTAAGGGCCGTATTCACCGCCGAAACTAACACCTTCGTCGAATTTTATTCCTAGCCATTTGAATGATTCAATGATATATTCTTCTGCTCCAGGAACGAAGCGATGGGAGTCGGTGTCCTCAATACGGAACACCATATCACCGCCTTGCTGCTTGGCAAATAGGTAATTATACAATGCTGTACGCACACCTCCGATGTGCAAAGCTCCTGTAGGGCTTGGTGCGAAACGCACTCTGACTTTTCTTTCTGACATTTCTTCTATATATAGATAAAATTGTTTTTATTGCTATCTTAATATCTGTTATTACAAGTATATATATTAAAAGATGTGCAAAAATACAACTTTTTTATCAATTGTTGTATTATTTTTTGTATTTTCGCAGTGTAAAGGCTATTTATACCTATAAGCTAATCCATTTTAAGTGGGTTCTTTAAATGGTCTTTAATGGGTTTTTGATTAGAAGTTTAATATGGTGTGGAATATACAAAAACATCTTTAATGTCAAGATATGAATAAGTTCAGTATATCAGAAAAGCATCAATGGAGGAAGATAATGAGCCGTTTAGCCCTCGTTGTCATATCCGTAGCCATCATCGTGTGGTTCATACCAAGGAATAGCGGTCCACAATTCCGTTATGATGTAGGTAAGCCGTGGATGTATGGGTCGCTGATTGCAAAGTTTGATTTCCCTATATACAAGACCGATGAGGCTATTAAAGCAGAGCGAGACAGCCTGTTAAAGAAGTTTGAACCATATTTCAACCTTAACACTCAGATAGAGACAAAGCAGCTTTCACGCTTCTTTGAGGATTTCAAAAGTGGTATACCAGGTCTGCCAATCAACTACACTTCTATTGTTGCCGATAAGCTTCATCTGCTTTATCAAATGGGGATAATGGGCACATCGGAGTATTCTTCTATTGCCAAGGATACGTCTGCAATGGTGAGAGTGGTTGACGGAAAGACGGCTATTAGTATTAAAGTTAACAAGTTACATTCCACTATGGGGGCGTATGAGCAGATCTTTCATGACGAGAGACTTGCTCCACACCGTGCTTTACTGCAACGTTGTAATCTTAATGAATATATAGAACCAAACATTATATATGACAAGGAACGAAGTGAGACGGAGAGAAACGATCTCCTCGGACAGATTCCTTTGGCAAGCGGCATGGTTCTTTCTGGACAGAAAATCATAGATAGAGGTGAGATAGTCAACGACTATACATACAGAGTGTTAAGCTCTTTCGAGAAAGAAACACAGAGACGAAGTGCCAGTGCTACCGCTGTACCTTCCACAATAGCAGGACAGATAATATTCGTTTCTTTGTTTATCGTGCTCTTTACCATATATCTCGGACTCTTCCGTAAGGACTATTTCCGTAAGCCACGTAGTATTGCAATGCTTTATACAATGATTACCATATTCCCTATATTGGTGTCGTTGATTATAGAACATAATATTTTGAGTGTGTATATATTACCATTTGCCATTGCTCCGATATTCATTCGGGTGTTTATGGACTCACGTACGGCATTCCTTGCCCATGTAGTAATGGTGATGTTGTGTGCGGCAGCGGTGAAGTATCAGTACGAGTTTATCATTGTGCAACTAGTGGCTGGCTTGACGGCGATATATTCTTTGCGCGAGTTGTCGCAAAGAGCGCAACTGTTCCAGACGGCTCTTATTGTAACAATCTCCGTATGTGCTATCTATTTTGCGATGCAGTTGATGACCGACAACACGTTCTCTACGGTGGATAACAGTACTTACAAGTATTTTATAATAAATGGTGTACTGCTCCTTTTTGCATATCCTCTGATGCTCATAATAGAGAAGATGTTTGGTTTTATATCCAATGTAACGCTCATCGAACTATCGAATACGAGCAAGAACTTGCTTCGTCGTCTTAGCGAAGTGGCACCCGGAACGTTCCAACATTCTATCATGGTGGGTAATCTTGCATCTGCTATCGCAGAGAAAATAGATGCCAAAGCACAGCTCGTCCGTACTGGCGCACTATATCATGATATAGGAAAGATGCAAGCCCCCGCGTTCTTTACGGAAAACCAGAATGGTAATAACCCTCTCGAAAAGATGTCGAGAATTGATGCAGCACATATCGTGATAAACCATGTTACCGAGGGTTTGAAACTGGCAGAGAAGTATAATCTGCCCAATGTGATAAAGGATTTTATCTCTACTCATCATGGTTCGGGTTTTACAAAGTATTTCTACGTATCATATAAGAATGAACATCCAGATGAGCCGATAGACGATTCTCTCTTTAGATATCCAGGACCAAACCCCTTTACCCGTGAGCAGGCTATCCTTATGATGGCAGATTCTGTTGAGGCTGCCGCACGCTCTTTGCCTGAATATACGGAGGTAAGCATCAGTAATCTCGTCAATAAGATTGTTGACCAACAGATTAAAGATGGTTGTTATGAGTATTGTCCGATTACTTTCCGTGATTTAGCTATGGCAAAACAAGTACTCATAGAGAGGCTGAAATCTATATATCATACACGAGTGAGCTATCCTGAGCTGAAGAATAAAACAACTTGATTGCTTGTTTCTCATAGAGTTGTTCAATGTTATAAGGTTTGTGCGATTATTGCACAAACCTTTTGTTTTGCGCAAAAATGGTAGTTTTTGTGGTTAAGCAATGTTAAACATTTATACAAACCTACCGAAATACAGAACAAATAATATACCTTTGCAGCCAATTTGTATTAAAAAGTATTTTGAATAAAATGATTAAATTAAAGAAGATTTGCGTATCTGCGCTATTGACAACAATGACTTCTGCTGCCACAGCGGGTGGTCTGCTCACTAACACCAATCAGAATATCGCCTTCAACAGAATGATGAGCCGTGAGGCTTCTATAGGCATTGACGGTGTTTATTATAACCCTGCCGGAGTGGCTTTTATGAAGGATGGACATCATTTGAGTATTAATCTTCAGACCGCTTTGCAGACTCGAACAATAGAAAACTCATACCCCTTATTCAATTATAATGTTAATGAGCCTACAGCAAACAGAACTTTCAAGGGAGAGGCGTTTGCTCCAGTAATCCCTTCCTTCCAGTATGCCTACAACAAAAACCGTTGGTCGTTTCAGGCTAACTTCGCCCTTACTGGTGGCGGTGGTAAATGTAAGTTCGACGATGGCTTAGGTTCTTTTGAACGTGTAGTATCAAACATTGGCTATCTCGGTAATACTTTAGCTCCGTATCTCGGTGGGTTATTACCTACAAATCCTAATATACAAAATCCTGCAACAGGTCAGATGGGCGGTTATGGCTATACTTTCGATAGCTTTATGCGTGGTCGCCAGTATTACTATGGTCTTTCTTTCGGTGTTGCATATCGTATAAACGACCACTTCTCTGTATTTGGCGGACTGCGTGGTGTGTATGCTACGTGCAACTATTATGGGTATGTAAAGAACATTGCCTTTGTTGGTGCTGGTGGTAACAAGCTACCTCTTTCCTCAATAGTTGATGCCAACGACCCTGAAAGTTCCGACATTGAGTTGAATACCGATCAAACTGGCTATGGCTTTACCCCTATCATTGGCATCGACTATAAGGTAGGTCGATGGAACTTTTCTGCAAAGTATGAATTCAAAACTCACCTTTGTTTGAAGAACCAAGGTACGGTAATCACCCCCGTAACAAAGTTGAATAACATCGGTACAAACCTAGCTGCCGCAGGCGTTCCAGTACAGGTGCTTCAGGCTATAGCCCCTTCTATCAATCAGGCAAAGGAGAATATCAACGAGCTTATCGCAGAGTATGACCCAGAACAGAACTATAAAGACGCAGGTGATATCCCTGCTCTTCTCACTCTCGGCGTAGGATATAGTCCTATTGATGCCCTCCGTTTGAATGTCGGTTTCCATTGGTTTGATGATAAGGAGGCTACTGCTGGATATAACTGGACTAAGGCTGACGGCACACAGACTCGTGTAGATCGTCATAAAAATCTTAATCGTGGAACTCTTGAATATAATGCTGGCGCAGAATATGATATAAACAAAACCGTTACTGTTAGTGCGGGTTGGCAGAGCACAAACTATGGACTTTCTGATGCTTCAATGGATGACAAGTCGTTTGTTGTTAGTTCTAACTCTGTGGCTTTTGGTGGTAAGATTAACCTCTCCGATAAGGTTGCGCTTAACATCGCATATTTCCACACATTCTATAAGCATAAGAAGACTACCGAAAAGGTATCAGATAATGTATATTATACCGCCGACTACACTCGTAACAATGACGTATTCGGTGTAGGTCTTGATATAGATTTCTAAAAAAAAGACTACTCTTTAGCACAACATATATATATATGTACGCACAAGTCCCCTGCATGCTCTTTATAGGTATGTCGGGGATTTGTGCGTATTTATATAACGTAATAATTCTAAATATGTAAAAGTTAGTTGATAGCTAATATTATATATTTTTTTGTTTTATCTATCATTCTGTCAGCGTATAATATAAGTAATTGTATATAAAGAAATTATATCGTTAAGTGTTTACAATATCTGTCATCTATCTGCCACTTATCTATCATAGGGGAGATAAGGACTTTTGTTGCTTAGCTCGGGTCTACATCATAGAAAATCTGTAGAGAAGCATATCGTTTGTCCTGTTCCATCTGTTGTTGGGCGGTATGAAGACAAAGGCGAACTTTCTTCATGTCGATGCCTGGTTCTAGTTTTAGCATAATCTTACGTATAAAGAGAGTGCGCACTTTTGATACTGCAGGCTTGTCGGGACCTAGCACTCTTGCACCGAACCATTGCCTCAGTCTGCCCCCCATCTCTAGGGCTGCCGTGTCGGCACGGTTCTCATCTTTGTGCCTTAGGTATACATATATAAGTCGGTAGAACGGAGGATAATGGAACAGACGCCTCTCGGCAAGCATCAGCGAATAGAAATCTTGCCAGTTGTTCTCTACCACTTGGCGTATCACAGCTTGCTCCGTATCTTTGGTTTGCAATATCACGAGACCTCTCTTTCCCTTTCTTCCAGCCCTTCCAGCCACTTGCGACATCATCGTAAAGGCATGTTCGTAAGCTCTAAAGTCGGGCACGTTGAGCATAGAGTCGGCATTTAGTATGCCCACAACCCTAACATGGTCAAAGTCAAGCCCCTTACTAACCATCTGCGTTCCTATAAGAATCTTTGTCCGTCCCGCAGAGAAATCGTTGATTATACGCTCGTAGGCATTCCTTGTGCGTGTGGTATCGAGATCCATCCTTGCCACTGGGATGCCAGGAAATAGCTCCATAATCTTTTCTTCCACCTTTTCCGTGCCATACCCGTATGGTCTTAAGTCGTCGCTTTCACAGTTCGGACAACGCTTCGGCACGGAGTATGTGTACCCGCAATAGTGGCATGTAAGTTGGTTCATGTTCTTATGTAGCGTCAGGCTGACATCACAATTGTCGCATTTAGGTACCCATCCGCACACCCTACACTCTATCATAGGAGCGAAGCCGCGGCGGTTTTGAAACAAGATAATCTGCTCTCCGTCAGCCAGAGCCTGCTGCATTGTCTCAAGCAACAATGGTGATATCGGACCGTACATCATCTTCCGACGCTGCATATCCTTAATGTCTACCACCTTAATCTCTGGCAGTTCAATACCCTTAAAACGCTGGTTTAGCTCCACCAATCCATATTTCCCCGCTTCGGCATTATGCCAACTTTCGGCAGACGGAGTAGCAGAACCGAGCAGCGTCTTTGCACCAAACTGCTGCGCAAGCATTATCGCCACGCTTCGTGCATGATATCGTGGAGATGGCTCTTGCTGCTTGAAAGACGTTTCATGCTCCTCGTCAATAATCACAAGTCCTAGGTTTGTGAATGGTAAAAGTACTGCTGAGCGTGCTCCAAGTATAACATCGTATGGAGTGGGGGATAGCTGTTTCTTCCAAATCTCTACCCTTTCTGCATCAGAATATTTAGAGTGGTAAATGCCGAGGCGGTCTCCAAACACTTGTTGCAACCGTTGTCTTATCTGCACAGTCAAGGCTATCTCAGGCAATAGATATAACACTTGCTCATGCTTTTCTATTGCTTGCTTGATGAGATGAATATATATTTCGGTCTTTCCGCTTGAGGTAACGCCACGCAACAATACCACATTCTTCTTCAAAAACTGAAACAAGATATTGTTGTATGCCTCCTGCTGAGCTTCCGAAAGTATCTTTATTTTGTCGAGATGAGGCTCTCCGCCATTGTTAAGTCTGCCCACTTCCTTTTCGTAGGTGGTAAGTATCTTCTTCTCAAAGAGTTGTTTCATCACGCCAGCCGAGGCATGAGCTTCGTTAATAAGTTCTTCTTTTGTTATCTCCACTACCTTGTCGTCGGGGCAGTCGCCCACTATGGTGTCCCAATGCGACATGTTGAGATACGTGGCAAAGGTCTTCTGTTGTGCCAACGACCTTTTCAACATTCCGAAAACTATATGTAGCGACTGTTCGTGGCGCAGGTTCTCTGGTATGGTAACGTATGTTTCTGTCTTCGGTTTGTATCCGTCTTCTGCCTTTAGTCCTGCTGGCAATGCTGCGTTAAATACATCTCCTATTGGCGACATATAATATTCAGCCACCCATTGCCATAGCTTTAGTTGGTTCGCTGTTGCTGCTGGCTTCTTGTCAAGAACCTTCTCAATGTCTTTAACCTCAAACTCTGGCTTCTGATTGTGGCATCGCATGATAAGCCCAACCGTTCGTTTTGATTTCCCCAACGGTACGAGCACACGCTTTCCGCTCTCGGCTTCTTCCTCCATACTGGTAGGCACGGAGTACGTAAATAAGCTGTTTAGTGGCAGCGGCAGGATGATGTCTACATACATAGTCTGTTCCATACGAGGTGCTAAGGTACGTATAATTTTCCGAAATGTGATACACGACGTGTGTTAAAAGATAAAGAGACGACTAAAAGCAGCAGAAACAAATGTTCTTTAGCTTATAGCCGTCTCCTGTTATTGGTAGAAAATGTTCAGAGCTATGTTAGTCGTCTCCCCATTTATCCTTATTAGTATCGCCCCAAAGTCCAGAGTATTCTGTTTTTGATTGTTCCTCCCCAATCACGTCGAAGTGGTCAAATGCTTTCTCCTCGATAGATATTTGGTGCACGCTAGCCATGTTTAGACTACAGAAATCTTCACACACCATAGTCTTACAAACAGGCTTTATATAAGTCTTTTTCATTTTGTTTTATGTAATTGAAATATGTAGATATATATTGTTCTATTATCCTATAATAACTTTCTTACCGTTTACGATATACATACCCTTAGGCAGACCTTCTGTAGAGTTATCCTTTCTTACGTTCTGTCCGTTCATGTTGAACACGCCGTTCATGCCTTTCTTGTATGACGAACTATTGTCTGCAGTATGAATGTCGCTAATTCCCGTAGTGCTATCCTCTATTCCGTCGATAGTCAGAGACATCTTTTTCTCTTTTCCATCGTTATTCTTGTTGGTTAGTTCAAACCAGCAGCGGAAGCCTTTAAGTCCGTATGTGTATTTCTGACCACTATCATTGCTTCCTGAAGGCACCTGTATCAGCTTACCTTTATACATGAAGTAGTCGCCGTTAAGGTCGTTTCTTCCGCTTATTATGCCGTTGTCGTCGTAAGTCTTAGTCATAGTTCCCTTACAACTAAGGTTTCTTTCGTCGTCGCCACCATTTACTATCGTCTTTGAAATCCATGTATCTGTGTTGACGTTCTCCTTGAATTTTGTTCTGTCAAATGATACACGAGTGATAGTATAGTGGTTGGCAGGGATAGTCATTGTCAGGTGATTGCTCTCGTCAGAAGATGTTTCGTAGCTTGTTCCAAGCCATGCGCTGTTGTCTTCACCTGTAGTTGTATAGAACTTTTCTACTGTATATTCAGGTGAAACAACCTTTGTTACAGGTGGGAAGATGATATATGGCACGAATGCACTAATCATTACATCATCGTCAGTCTCTGGCTCTACAGTAAGGAACTGTATACTATTATCAGTGAGACAATTGAGCTTAGCAACCTTTACAGCATCTCCAAATGTCTGTTTTACCTGACCATAGTTGAGGTCAACAGGCAATACGAGCGAGTTCCACATATTGGCATTCAGCGTGCGCTTTAGGTGTAGCACGTTGTTAGTGTACTCATCTGTTGAAAGTGTGAGGTATCTCATGTCTGTATAGTCCTCGTCGAGCAATAGCTCAGGTAGCTTGCGCATACCTGCATAAAGCAAGCGGAAGTCGTCTACTGCGGTGAGTTCTGTTTCTGTAGCCGTATTCGTGCCTTTATCAACGCTAAATCCGATGCGCACCGTTATAGGGTTTTCTTCAGAAATTTCCGTGCCATCAGCAGTTTTTTCAAAGCACATCTGCACCTGATTCTCGTATTTTCCGTTGGCGAAAGCCTCACCCAAACCAGCACCGTCTGCCTCCTTTGCAAGGGCATAAACATCATCTTCGCTAATGGTGTTGAGTGATGTTGAGTAGAATGTGTTATCTACTGGGTTGCCGTCAGAACCGATTACCACGGCGAAAAGATTAGCTATTGGCTCTCCGTTAGCCTCGATATTCTCTGCGCTATTGGCGGTGCTGACGCCATTACATCTTACTGCATACCATCCTGCTCTGGTGATTTTTATGTCCTGATAAACGGTGTAATCGCGCTGTCCCTTAGTGTAGCAATAGAAATCTTTACCATATTGGCACTGATGATTATGGCTATATCCAGTCCAATTTGTAGTAGTAACTTGTGCATAGTCCTTATACATACACTCATCGCCAAATCTTAGATAGCTCTTGAAATCAGTGTTGCTGCTTGTAAAGCTCCATTTTGCAGCATCAGTGTCGTTAACACGGAAGTCAGGACACGTAATCAAGAATGTAGCATCAACCAATGCTTTCATCGTTGCAGCAGTAGCAAGGAACAGCTTTCTGTATTCTGCTCTGGTGATAATCTTCCATTCTTGATACTTGTAGTCGCTATTATTAGAGGTGCGAGGTCCTGTGTAGTTGCATTGTGCATTAGTATCTGTAGTGTCTGGAAATACAGTTAGCCATGCATTTGACTCCCATTGACCATCTATCTTTATTCTGTATGTCTTGTTTGTCTCTGAGTAGTTATCACTTTTCTCAAAGGTTACGCTGTGCTGAGTCTGGTCCATATAAACACCATAGTTGCTACTACCAGTGTTATAACCTATATATTTGCTACCTCCAGAACCGCTTACCTTGTTTACAAGATTATACTTGTTTGTCTCTGAGTTCTTCTCCAGAAAAATACTTTGGGGAGTAGTGCTTATTGCAGCGTGTGTACCCCAATAGCCACCTATACTTAGAAACTCGTTAGTTCCCACATTGTATAGAAACAAAATCTTGGATGCGTCTGTTTCGTTTGTACCGTTGGTTGTGCAAAGGTCGTCAGAAATGTCTGTTCCCACACATTCGCTGAGACTGCTAATCCATGCATCTGATGTAGTCTGGTTTGTTGATGTAAGCTTAATGCTTTGTGCAAACAACATGTTTGCACTTGCCATAGTAGTCATTACTACCGTGGCGAGAACTCTTTTGCTCCCTCTTGCCGTGGCAAAAGAGAACAGAGTTTTCTTCATTTTTAAATTCATTGTTGTTTTGAAATATTGTAGTCTTTTGTTTTAATCTCTATGCTTATTGTAGTATGCTTCGGTTTTGGTGGGTGCTTTTAGTTAGTCTGCCCAGTCGCCACCATCCCCTGTTTCAATCTCTATCGGAGTGCTATCGCTGCCATTATCTACTTGTGATGCCTGCAGCAGAAGCGACTCCGTATCTATTTCCATGCTTTTTATCATGGGTTTTGTATATTCCTTCTTATTCATAGGTACATTGTTTTAAATCCTATATGACGGTTATTTCACAACCTTTCTTCCGTTTACCACGTAGCAACCTGGTGTGAGGCTGTCGAGCGACTTGGCATTCTTCATCACCAATCTACCGCCGAGGTCGTAAACATCAAATGACTTTTCGTTGATAGACATACTATCCATGATGCCCGTTGTCTCGTCGTCCATCGCCATAACTCCGTTGATAGCTACCGAATATTTAGCACTGGAATCCTCTTTACTTGTCTCTAACCATCCGCGGAAACCCTTTGCGCTGCTCGCACTCTTAGTGTTGTATTTCCATTTGTCGCCAGATAGGTAGTAAGAATTAACGGGTATTATGCCGCTCTGCTTGATGTATGTACCCTTGAAAGTTACCTTTCCGTCGGTGTTATATACCTCTTGGCCGTAGTTGCCAGTAATGTTAGCCACGTATTCTTTTGTTTGTCCGTCTTGGTCTGTTTGTCCGTATTTGCCATCAAGGGCGTAGTATGTGCCTGCTGCAAGTGTTGTTCCGCTTAAAGCACTGCTTTCCACATCGTGTCCTGATGAGTTGAATGTTGTTGTTACAGGCTTAATGATATAGAGATTACCAGCTTGGATGCCATCGCTTGTGCAGTCGGTGAAATGTATAGTATATGGGTTGTTCTCGTCGGTTGCACCTGCGAGCTCGCAAATCTTAGTGTCGCTACCGAAAACCTGCTTTATTACACTCGATGTGATAGAGAATGGCAGAACGATAGAGTTCCATTTTCCTGCGTTAAGTGTGCGGTGGAGGAATATCGTAGACTGTCCAGACTGTGCGATGGCGTTGTTCTGCGTGTTCATATAGTCTATTTCTTCCTTATCCTCATCGAGGATTACCTTGTTGCGAAGTGCACCTAAGTATGTCAATTCGAAATTGTCGAAGCATGTCCAGTCGTATGTTTGGGCATCACTAACGGTAACTCCAAATGTCAGTGACTTAATGTTCCCATCGTTATCATAACCCACAAAGACTTTCGCAGTCAACATATTCGAGGTCTCGTTCACCAGTTCTTCAGCATCGACAAATGATGTTGTTTCAGACAATACATAAGAACTTGTGTTATGAGATGCATATCCTGAAGCCGTATCCTCGGTTCCTGCCTGTGCAAAGAGCTTTACTGAACCCGCGGTAGAGTTAGTTCCGACATAAGCCGTTACCCTATACCAACCAATTATAGGTAGGTTGCTGATGGTCTGTTTCATAGTTCCGTTACCGAAAATGTTAGCAGTCCATTTGCCTCCGTTTGCTGATTGCTCGTTGGCATCCACGCCATATCCGTTGCCTATATAATATGTACAAGTAGGTGTGGATGATGCTGACGGTACAGACATTGCACCTTGGTTGTTAACCATCGCCTCTGTTCCGCTGGTCGTAGTACCAACCCACGACCCCACATTCACGTGGTTTCTTGCAAAATCATGGTCTTTGATATAGCGTGTGCATGGTACATCAAGCTCCTCGAAAGTAGTCTTTGATGCTTTTGCACTATTCTTTATTTTCTCTTCACACTCTTTCAGTGAAACGAAAATCCATAGGTCGGAATTGTCAGTAACGTTTGTTAGTTCGGTTTCTAAATATTGGCAGATTCTTTTTGCTGAAGGTGCGCCAGCGGTAGTGCCGTCTACATCCTTTCCTACCATATAGAATTTGTAGCTGTCGCCTGAGAAACTAATCCTGTAACCCTTACTCTCGTCGCTTGGTTTAGCCATTGTGAAAGCACAAGAACGAGTATCTGCGGCAAGAAAATACTTTAAGTAAGTATTGCCTCCATTTAGGTATGTAGGGTAAATATATACCGTATTGCTGCCTTGTGTCTGTGAGAATACGTACCCATTGCCACTACTTGTTATCTTGTAAAGTGTACCATCGTTGGAGAGCATACACTCTACGCCCCAGTTTCCTCCCATATCGAGGAACATTCCTTTACCAACATTATAAAGATAACCAGTATTCTCGCTTTCATCATTCGATGCTGCTGCCGTGGCTGGGTCTGTACCTGTCCATGAAATTCCATAGGTGTCTTGTGCGCTAACTTTAGGTGCGAAAGCGGTTAGCAACATAAATAAAAGGAAGCATCTTCCTGTCTTCTTGTAGACGGATGATAAATTTAATTTGCCTCTCATCATACTCTAATGTTTTTATGTAACAACCTGAGAGTCTGTGGCTATGTTACCACTCCATAGTGAGTCTTGGTTCCGAGATGTGGAACGATTGTAGATATGTAAGTAAAGTAACTAAGTAGCGAACAGTCAAAAAGGTTTTGATATATATTATCTCTTTTCTCGTTTATGCTACATGTATATATCTTCCTTTTTTATTATAAGGAAATATTGTAGATATGCATCATTTAATTCGGGTTGCAAAGTTAATTTATTTATACAATAGTATAAAAGAAATGTATTGTAAAATAAACTATAATTAACAAACTTTAAGGGGGGGGGTAGCGAAAGTTAACAGATATTTAATAAAAAGGCATGGTTTTCTGTTCGGTAAGTTGATTTTAGGCATTGGTATATATAAAGAAAGCATACCGTTCGGGGTATGCTTTCGTTTGGGAGATATGAATGTTAGGTTACATTGTGTCTTTGTTGTCCTCTTCAAGATACCATTTAGAGTATTCTACATAGTGCTGTGCGAAGCTCTCAGCTTGGTTGGGTCTTGTTTTTTTGATATATTTGGCAGGTACGCCGCCCCATATTTCATGCTCTCCAATCTTAGTGCCGCCGAGCACCAAAGCACCAGCTGCGACGACAGCACCCTCACCAACTTCGGCATTATCGAGTACTGTAGAGCCCATTCCGATTAGTGCTCCCTTGCGGATAGTGCAGGCATGAACGGTGGCGTTGTGCCCTATTGTTACGTCGTCTTCTATGACTGTAGGTCCCGTTTGGTTAGTTACGTGTATGCAAGAGCCGTCTTGTACGTTCACCCTATTGCCGAGTGTGATAGGAGCTACATCGCCCCTGAGGACGGCGTTGAACCATATAGAACATTCGTCGCCCATAGTAACCTCACCCACGAGGGTGGCGTTTTCGCTGAAATAACAGTCTTTTCCCCATTTCGGAGTAAGACCTTTAATAGATTTTATCAGTGCCATAATATATAGTAAACTTGTTGTTCTTGTTATTGCTTGTTATGTTCTTTGATATAAAAGTCGTGCTCTTTTAATAAAGAAGTCGTATCCTATTAATAATAGAATACAAAGGTAACGTAATTTTATGATATGGCAAAGCAAGGTTCAAGTATATCTTTGCGTGTCGTTATCTATATTCTTACAATGCGTTATGTATATACTTATGGTACGTTATGCCTATACTTTTGGATATCCTTTTATATTGTTACAAACAAAAAGGGCGGCAGATAGATAGTCTGTCGCCCGTTTGGATACTTAAATATAATGATTACAAATTTGGGTTCATCTTACTCCATTCTGCTACAGGAGGTACGATGCCAAGCTCTACAATCTCGTCGCGCATCTTGCAAAGGTGCTCATAAGACTTGTTGAGAGCGGCAATCTCTTCTTCTGTTCCAGTAGGTTCAACGAAGTGAACACCAGTCTTGTCGATAGTAGTAGGCATTGCCATCATAACGTTCTTGTAGCCAAGCTTGTCGTTATTTACATAGCAACCTGCAGGAAGAGTAAACTCTTTGCCACCCATAGCTGCCTCAACCATCTTAACAGCGTTATATGCTGGGCTCTGGAAAGAGCTACGTCCACGGAGCTTAATGATATTAGAACCACCCTGTACAGTATGATGTTTTATCTCGTCCCAACGCTCTGCAGAGAGTCCCATCTCTGCGAGTGGCTTGCCGTCAACCTTAACCTGAGAAGCAAAAACAGCCATCTGCTCGCCATGACCACCGTATGTGTGAGCACCAGTAACCTTATCCTGCTGAACACCAAACTCAAGGGCAAGAGCCTGCTGCAAACGAGTTGAGTCGAGGGCAGCAAGAGAAGTAAGCTGGCTTGGCTTAAGACCTGAATGGATGAGAGCGGTAAGTGCTGTAACGTCAGCTGGGTTGAAAATAACCACAACATGCTCTACGTCGGGGCAATATTTCTTTATGTTATCGCCAAACTCGGCAGCAATCTTACAGTTACCTTTAAGTAAGTCTTCGCGAGTCATACCATCCTTACGAGGAGCGCCGCCAGATGATATAATATACTTTGCACCTGTGAATGCCTCGGCTGGGTCAACGGTGTAAGTAACGTTTACACCAGGGAAGGCACACTGCTGAATCTCATCGAATACACCATGAACTCCTGGCTCATAGATATCGTAAAGACATACGTTAGGGGTGAGTCCGAGCATAAGTACGCTCTGTGCCATGTTAGAACCAATCATACCGCCAGCACCGACGATCACAATCTTTTCGTTAGTTAAAAATTCCATAGTTTTGAATTTATTATTGGATTTAATATGTATTATCGTGTATTCATAACGCCACGCATTAATATTTATTTATGGCAAAGTTAGCAAAAAAAGTTGATTACTTACAAGTTATTCTACTTATAATTTATTATTAATTATGAAAAGCAATACCTTTGTAATGCGGATTTTACAATTATAAGTATATCTTAAATATTCTCGTTTTAAATGTTTTATGTAACTTTGCATATAGTAATAAATACCCACAGATATGACCGAGATTATAAAGCAGAGGATAGAAAGTATGAGAGAGGTGATGCGTAGAGAGAAGATAGACGCATTTATCTTTCCGAGTACAGACCCGCATAATGGAGAGTATGTTCCCGCACACTGGGAAGGTAGGAAATGGATAAGCGGCTTTGATGGTAGCGCAGGAACGGCGGTAGTAACGATGGACTATGCTGCGTTGTGGACAGACTCACGGTATTTTCTTGCGGCAGAAGAACAGTTGGAAGGCACAGAAATAGCCCTGATGAAGGAGCGCATGGATGGAACGCCAACTATAGCAGAGTGGTTAGGGGTGCGTCTCGCACATATTGACGGAGCGGTAGTGGGACTTGACGGCTTTGTAAACTCTGTTGGCGAGGTGGAGCAGTTGGCGGAAGAACTTCGCAGAAAGGGCGGAATAACACTGCGCACAAACTTTGATCCATTGAACGTAATATGGAAAGACAGACCAGCTATACCAGAGAATAAGGTAAATATACATCCTTTGGAGTATGCGGGGGAGGCGGCGCAAAGCAAATTAGTACGAATAAGAAAGGCTCTTGCGGCTAAAGGGGCTTGCGGAATATTGGTTTCAGCCTTGGATGATATTGCCTGGATGCTCAATTTAAGAGGTACGGATGTTCATTGCAATCCTGTATTCGTTTCATATCTATTGATAGATGAAGATCGCACTATATTATATATTAATAAGGTGAAACTTGACGATGAGGTATTCAAGTATCTTGATAGTCTGAATGTGGAAGTGGAGGATTATGACAATATATTAGAGGGGCTGAAATCCTATAAATCGTATAATATATTGCTCGATCCTGCACAAACGAACTATGCAGTATATAGTGCGGTAAGGTGTAAGGTCGTAAGAGATACTTCGCCTGTGCCGCAGATGAAAAGTATAAAGAACGAAACGGAGATACAAGGTTTTCATAATGCGATGCTGAGAGATGGCGTGGCAATGGTGAAGTTCCTTAAGTGGCTAAAGCCTGCTGTGGAGGCTGGAGGACAGACAGAAATATCTGTAGATCGTAAACTTACGGCACTGCGAAGTGAGCAATCTCTATTTCGAGATATCTCGTTTGATACCATAGCGGCATATCAGGAGCATGGTGCTATCGTACATTATGAGGCTACACCGCAGACTGATGTCCCACTAAAGCCAGAGGGTTTTCTATTGCTTGACAGTGGCGCGCAGTATTTTGATGGTACTACAGATATTACCAGAACGATACCTTTAGGTCCAGTAACAGAGGATCAACGGCATGTATATACCCTTGTCTTGAAGGGACATATCCAATTAGAAATGTGTAAGTTCCCTAATATGGCAAGTGGCACGCAACTTGATGCTTTGGCACGGCAGGCGATGTGGAAAGAGGGAATGAACTTTATGCACGGTACGGGGCATGGAGTAGGGAGTTATCTTAATGTTCATGAAGGTCCGCATCAGATAAGGATGGAGTGGAAGCCTGCACCATTGCAGCAAGGAATGACGGTAACAGACGAACCAGGACTTTATCTTGCAGGAAAGTTCGGTGTGAGAATAGAAAATACGTTACTGATAAAAGATTATCTGCATACGGATTTCGGTAAGTTTCTGCAGTTTGAAGCCTTAACACTATGCCCAATAGATGTGGAATGCGCCGATATAGCAATGCTTACAGATGAAGAAAAACAGTGGCTAAACGGTTATCATAAACTTGTATATGATAAACTTTCACCTCTGCTTGATAGCGCAGAGAGAGAATGGTTGCAGGATAAAACGAAAGAAATATAGGGGTGTAGGATGCTCGAAATACGAATTTTTGTCATGAAAATTTGCAAGATTAGAAAAATAGAGGTAATTTTGCACCGCTTTATGAAAGCATTAATTGATAATAGATTAAGTATAACCAAATAAAAAAGTAAAAAAGAAAATGATTATTGTACCAGTTAAGGAAGGCGAGAACATCGAAAGAGCCTTGAAGAAGTTCAAGAGAAAATTTGAGAAAACAGGTGTTGTTAAAGAGCTAAGAGCACGTCAGCAGTTCGACAAACCATCTGTTCTCAAGAGACTCAAGATGGAGCGCGCTATCTACGTTCAGCAGTTGAGAGACGCTGAGGAGTAATCTTCTCTGAAAAGAACGGTTAATAACAGAAAGTAAAACAAATTCTTTTGTAACAGGAGGTGTACTTAGGTAAATAATCAAAAGAATATAGAAGTTCACAAATATATAGCTGAACGACGGAAGATGATACAGTCATGTACAATTCATGGTTGTATCATCTTTTTTTTATGTCTGTTTCTTTACTGACTGACAGTTAATGACAGATAACTTTAAACAAAAACTTCTGTCAAGGTTGCTTATTGTCTTGACTTATAAATACTTATCGTGGCGTAATGACAGAATGACAGATTTTTTGAAAAAAAATAAATATAATGCGTGGAATTTTTAGGACACGTCATATAAATTAATTGCAGAAGTGAGCAACAATTTAAGGCACGTTTAAGTGTTAGGAGAAAAATATCGAAGTAAAATTTTGTTGTTTAATGAAAAATAAGTATTTTCGTGGCGAAAACATAATGAAGATGCGGTGGAAACAGTAAAACGGTTTATAGATTACCTGAGGTATGAACGGAATTACTCCGAGAAAACACTGGAAAGTTATATTCTCGATATAGAGGATTTCATGAAATACTATACTGCCCTTGATGAATCGTTGAATTGGAAAACCATAGATGGTGATGTAATAAGAGGGTGGATGGAATGTATGATGGACCGTGGAAATACTGCTGCTTCTGTGAATAGAAGACTCAGTGCGCTAAGATCGCTGTATCGTTTCATGCTTTCGGAAAGTCTTGTGGATAAAGATCCAGTGAGGATGGTGAGAGGTCCACAGAAGGATAAGAAGCTTCCTTCGTTCGTTAGAGATGACGATATGCAGCATCTGCTTGATAGCAGAATGTGGAATATGGAGGACTTTAATGATGTTTTGACGAGGACATTGGTGCTGGTTTTCTATGAAACAGGAATCCGATTATCAGAACTTGTGTCGTTGAATGACGGAATGGCGGATTTGGAAACAAAGACTTTAAAAGTTACTGGAAAAAGAAATAAACAGCGCATAATACCATTCGGCGAAGAACTGAAAGATGCCTTTATATATTATAATAAGGTGAGAGATGCTTCAGTAGTCCGTTACGATGATGCAATGTTTGTGGATTTAAGAGGGAGAAGACTAAGTCCTAATGCTGTTAGATATCGGGTCGTGAAAAGTCTTTCAAGGGTTTGCACGATGAAAAAGAAAACACCGCACGTGTTAAGACATTCGTTTGCAACGACAATGCTAAACCATGGAGCTGGATTAGAAAGCGTACAGAAACTGCTGGGACATGAGAGCTTGTCGACAACGGAGATATATACACATACGACATTTGAGAAACTAAAAGAAATATATAAGGTCGCTCATCCGCGACAATAACCTTTTAATATAGGAGATATAATTATGGAGATTAAAATTAAATCAATTCATTTTGACGCAACAGAACAACTGAAGGCGTTTATCGAGAAAAAGGCAGAGAAATTGGTAAAGGCATACGAAGATATACAGAACATAGAGGTTCAGTTGAAGGTTGTAAAGCCTGCAACATCTATGAATAAGGAGGCAAGCATTAGCGTTGCCGTACCTGGAAGTAAACTATTCGTAGAAAAAACATGCGATACTTTCGAGGAAGCCGTAGACCAATGTGTAGACTCTATGAAGGTTCAGCTTACCAAATTCAAAGAAAAAATGAGGGAAAAATAAAAAAAAAGCCCAAAAGTTTTGGTGGTTTAAAAATAATGCGTACCTTTGCAGCCGTGTTCAAGACACATCCTTTGAGACGATGCCAATAAGGCTGCAAAGGTCTTGCCTCTTTAGCTCAGTTGGCCAGAGCACGTGATTTGTAATCTCGGGGTCGTTGGT
>CAVKAH010000011.1:0-30270 GCA_963654095.1 Oscillospiraceae bacterium | reverse complement strand
TTTTTATATACAGAGCTTATATAATTTGAGATAAAAAGTATCCCCTTCTTCATCATTGCCACCAGCAGTTTTCTGCTGATTACATGAGATAATGAAGAAAGGGATAATGATTAGTATAAGTTTAAAATCTTCTTAATAGACCTTTTAATAGTCTTCGTCGTCGGCAACGTCTTCGGCTTCAAGCGACAACTCGTTAGGATCTTCTTCTATTGTTGTGCGATAGCTCTCCTCTGTCAGCTTGTCTTCGTCGAAATCGTCATCATCCTCCTCGTTATAACTATCGTTTTCCTCTGGAAGATCTTCCTCTTCGTCATCCTCGGCAGGCTTAATTTTGTCAACGTCGAGTTCTACGTGAGGCTTCTCTTCTATAGGTTTCAGTTTTGCGAATATAGCTTCTGTCCATCCGCCCTTTGGTATTTCCAGTACGTCAAATCCGTCTTCGAGCTTCTTCTCGTACATTCCACCTTTCTTGTGCAGACGGTCTTTTGGTAGGGTAGTAGTACTAATGTCGAAGCCGCTCTGTATGATATCTTGTATGCTTTGTGATAGAGAATCCCATCCGCCGCCAAAGTTTCTTTCTAACACCTCCATAAGTTTTGCAGCCGAGATATGACGAATGTTCTCGTATGTCAGGTCGGTTACTCGCATTATGGTCTTTTTCTTTATAGCATACTTTATGGTGGATTTCTCGCTTAGTTTGATTTCAGCCACCTTATAGTCTCTTGCTTCATATTTCTTTATTACCTCAGGACGGTCAATTTTCACCTGTTCGATTTCGAATGCGCTACGCATTATGTCGACGTAATGGTTGAAATTATCCGCCAAGTCAGCATCCTTTTCAGCTGCTTCCAACATTCTGAACACGTCATTCTCTTGAATGTCCCAAACGTTGCTCTTGTTCAAAGTCTTTAATGTAAGTGCTTTTTTACCTGTTTCTTTCATATTAAATGTTATAATACTATTAGCTTATCTATTTCTTAATGTTTCTGAAATTAATGTTATCCCTGTCTTTAAGAACAGGAAACTTCTTTCTGAACTGCTTAAGTTCCTCGATGTTAATCTCTGCCGTTACGACTTCTACGTTGTTATCACATACTGCCAGAGGCTTTCCGTATGGTGAAATGATTGCGCTACCACCATTGTATTCGCAGCAGATGTCCATTCCTGAGCGGTTCACACCCATAACATAACATTGGTTTTCCAATGCTCTTGCCTTGAGCAAAGTATCCCATACAGCCTGCCTTCCTTTAGGCCAATTGGCTACGTATATTATAGCATCATAGTCGCCAGCATAGCGACTCCATACGGGGAAGCGTAAATCATAGCATATAAGAAGCATAAATTTTACTCCTCTAAACTCTACGACAATCCTGTCTTTTCCTGCATGGTAATGGGTGTTTTCCCCACCAATACTGAACAGATGTCGCTTGTCGTAATGCTTGTAAGTGCCGTCGGGAAAGACGAAATACATCCTGTTTGCATACGTGCCATCTATAGTTTTTATGGCGATGCTGCCACATATTGCGGCATCCAACTTACGTGCTGTCTTGAGCATCCAAGCAATGGAACCGCTTTTAATGCTTACTTCTTCTTTTTCGGCAATACCAATCGGGTTAGTGGCAAAGCCTGTGCTCCACATTTCCGGCAATATATATAAGTCGGAATTAGGGGTATTGCTGATTAGTCTTTCCGCATTTCTTTGGTTGTCAGCAGGTTTAGCCCAGAGGATGTCAGTCTGTAGTAATGTAACTTTCATTCTTGTCTGTTTATTCCCCGATAATAGGTTGTGCAAAAGTAATACATTATCTTTTATCAGCAAGTTTTTAGAACTATATTTTTTGTTTGTGTGCAAGATATTTCATAATTTTGCATATATGAGTCAGCCGTTAGCAGAAAGAATGAGGCCGAAAACTCTAGATGAGTATATCGGGCAAAAGCATTTGGTGGGGGAGAATGCCGTGCTTCGCAATATGATAGAAGCAGGCAGGGTAACCTCTTTTATATTATGGGGACCTCCTGGAGTGGGTAAAACCACGTTGGCGCAGATAGTTGCGAGCCAGCTTAACACCCCTTTTTATACGTTGAGTGCCGTAACGAGTGGGGTCAAAGATGTTAGGGATGTCATAGAGAAAGCACGCAGCGGAAGGTTCTTTAACGGTAACAATCCGATACTCTTTATTGACGAGATACACCGCTTCAGCAAGAGTCAGCAGGACTCTCTGCTTGGGGCTGTGGAGAAAGGAATCGTAACGCTTATCGGTGCAACTACAGAAAATCCGTCGTTCGAGGTTATCCGTCCGTTGCTCTCACGCTGCCAACTGTATGTCTTAAAGTCGCTCGAAGAGGATGACCTGACGGAACTGATGGAGCGTGCGATACATAATGACGTGGAACTAAAACAGCGCAAGATTACGGTAAAGGAGAAGGCTGCCATTCTTAGATATAGTGGTGGCGATGCTCGAAAGCTACTTAATATCCTAGAACTTGTCATTGAATCGAGTTCTGCTGACGAGGTTGTTATCACCGACAAGCGTGTCATAGAGTGTCTTCAGCAGAACCCTATGGCATACGACAAGGACGGTGAGATGCACTATGATATAATTTCGGCGTTCATCAAGAGTATACGTGGCTCTGACCCTGATGCTGCTCTCTATTGGCTGGCTCGTATGATAGAGGGCGGCGAAGACCCTTCGTTTATTGCCCGTCGGCTTGTTATCAGTGCTTCCGAGGATGTTGGACTTGCCAATCCTAACGCTCTGCTACTTGCTAATGCTGCCTTCGATGCTGTTATGAAGATTGGTTGGCCCGAAGGACGTATACCCCTTGCTGAAGCCACTGTATATCTTGCCACTTCGCCAAAGAGCAATTCTTCATACAAAGGTATAAACAAAGCGTTGGAGATTGTAAGGGCTACAGGCAATTTGCCCGTTCCGCTTCATCTCCGAAATGCACCTACAAAGATGATGGCAGACCTCGGATATGCTCAAGACTATAAGTATTCTCATGATTATCCTAATCATTTTGTTTCTCAACAGTTTATGCCAGATAAGCTAAAGGATACGCGTATCTGGAAGGCACAGCATTTCCCTAATGAGGAAAAGCTATACAAGCAGATGATTGAGTGTTGGGGAGATAGATTTAAAGAGTAGGACTTACGTATCGTTAGGTGTATTCTAACGATACGTGAAGTGTATATTAACGTGTCGTAAAGTATATGCTGAGAATGCAGAAATATTATTTCTGAAATGAGTTGTTGAAGTCTTCCCAATGGAGCATGAAGTCTTTTATTGATGGGAAGATTAGGTTTGCCCCTTCTTGCAATAGGTCAGAATCGGGTAGTGGACCAGTGTTTACAGCCACGGTGAATACCTGTGCTGCCACTCCAGCCCTCACTCCGAGCGGAGCATTCTCTACTACGATAGCCTCCCATGGTTGCACGCCAGCTTTCTTTAGTCCTTTGATGTATGGCTCTGGGTTAGGCTTGCCGTGTTCTACATCGAGTGCTGTTATCACAAGATCTTTATGAACAAGCCCCGGAAGTTCCTTTTCGAGCTTACCCAAAAGAGAGTGTTGGGCACTTCCCGTAACTACAATAATCTTCAGTCCAGATGCCTTAATCTTCTGCATAAGTTGGTCTATACCGTCCATTTTCTGTGCTGGCGGACAACTGTTGAATGCATCTGATTTAATCTTATAATATTTGTTAGCCTCTTCATCAGTGATGTTTTTGTTCTGCTGTTGGCGGAAAAGTAGCTGTATAGTCTCTATTCCTCTCATGCCCTCGTATGTGTAGGCATCCTCTGGTGGCATATCTATGCCAATGCTCTTCATGGCATTGTGCCAGCTCTCGGCATGGTTTGGCATACTGTTGTATATAACGCCGTCCATGTCGAACATTACTGCCTTGGGGACGAAAGTGGTGAACCCGCTCTTTTGGAGATATTGCTTAATGTTGCTTTCAAACATCTTGATAGTAGGAAATTCTTTTGTTTTACTTGTTTGTTGATAAAGAGAACCAAATAAAACGCCTAAAACAGATGAGCCAAAATGGTAGGCTCGTGTGTTTTAGGCGTATGCTGTATAATCAAATTAATAGCTTCTTGCGATGATAACGCGCTTTGTAGAAGGCTTTCCCGATACCATGTCGACACCAGGAGTCTGCTCTACGTTGAACGGAATGCAGCGGATAGTAGCCTGCGTGTCCTCCTTAATCTTAGCTTCAGTCTCGGCTGTGCCGTCCCAAGGACAGATGAAGAAACCACCATCTTTTACCTTTTCCTTAAACTCCTCGTAGTTGTCGCACTCATAAATGCGTGAGTCGCGGTATGCCTTAGCCTTTTCAAACATATTGTTTTGAATATCTTTCAGCAACTGTTCTACGTATTCTACGATGTTGTCAACAGAGCGTGTCTCCTTCTCAAGTGTATCGCGGCGCATCACTTCGATAGTACCATTCTCAAGGTCGCGACCACCCATAACAAGGCGAACAGGTACTCCCTTCAGTTCATAGTCGGCAAATTTGAAGCCCGGACGCTTATTGTCAGCATCGTCATACTTCACGCTGATGCCTGCTTTGCGTAGCTCTGCGATGACGGGAGCAAGTTTCTCAGAGATGGCATCAAGCTGCTCCTGACCTTTTGTGATAGGGATGATAACCACCTGTATTGGAGCAAGCATAGGAGGAAGAACGAGTCCGTTGTCGTCAGAGTGTGTCATGATGAGCGCACCGATAAGGCGTGTTGACACTCCCCATGATGTTGCCCAAACGTATTCTGGCTTGTTGTCCTTGTTGAGGTATGTTACGTCGAATGCTTTGGCGAAGTTCTGACCGAGGAAATGGCTAGTTCCGCTCTGCAGTGCTTTACCGTCTTGCATCATGGCTTCTATAGTATATGTGTCGAGAGCACCAGCAAAACGCTCTGTTTCACTCTTTACTCCACGTACTACAGGTACTGCCATAAACTGCTCAGCAAAGTCGGCATAAACGTGCAACATCTTCTTTGCTTCTGCTTCTGCCTCTTCTTTTGTGGCGTGAGCTGTATGTCCCTCTTGCCACAAGAACTCAGATGTGCGGAGGAAAGGACGTGTACGCATCTCCCAACGCATAACGTTGCACCACTGATTGCACATCAATGGCAGGTCTCTCCATGAGTGTATCCAGTTCTTATATGTATTCCAAATGATAGTTTCGGATGTAGGTCGGATGATGAGTTCCTCGTCAAGCTTTGCCGCAGGGTCTACCTCTACACCGCTTTTGTCCTCTTTTGCTTTCAGGCGATAGTGGGTAACTACGGCACATTCCTTAGCAAAACCTTCCACGTGTTCTGCCTCTCTTGAGAGGAAAGACTTAGGGATAAGGAGTGGGAAATATGCATTTTGTGCACCCGTTTCCTTGAACATCGCATCAAGCTGGTGCTGCATCTTTTCCCATATAGCATAGCCGTAAGGTTTGATAATCATACATCCTCTTACTGGTGATTGCTCTGCAAGGTCAGCTTTTGTCACCAAATCATTGTACCATTGGCTATAGTTATCAGCCCTTTTGGTAAGTTGTTTCAGTTCTTTTGCCATATTTATTTTGTTTTTGTTTTCTTTCTAAACGATTGTATGGAGTATTCTTTTATACACAGATAATAATATTTATGTGCTAATAATTATACTCAATGGCTGCAAAAGTAAAAAAAAAAAATGATAGGAAAAACAAGTATATAGATAACTTGTCGTTCCTATCATTGATTTATGGATATTTATTGTAAAATCCTTCTATATAGTTGTTATTCCTTGATGTTAGGTTCTTCAAGGCCAAGACCTTTCTTCTTGTCTACGATTTTTAGGAACAAACCGATAACAAGGGCAGCAACTCCAAGACAAGCAAGCATTACGAGAGGTGCTGTGTAGTTGAGTTGCGTAGCGTCAGTAACGCCCTCGTTTGTTGCAGTGAGTACCTTACCGATGAGCAAAGGGAAGAGCCACAAGCCGATGTTCTGTATCCAGAATATCAAAGCGTATGCAGAACCGATAACTTTTGCGTCAACAAGTTTTGGCACACTTGGCCATAGAGAGGCTGGAACCAATGAGAATGATGCACCCAAAACAAGGATTGTTAGGTAGGCAATGATAACTCCACCAACCTGATTGCCTTTGAATTCTGGCAAGATGAAGGCGAATGTGAGGTGGCAAGCTATAAGCAGCAATGAACCAAGCACTAGCATTGAGGCTGCCTTACCCTTATGGTCAACATAGTTTCCGAGTACTGGCGTGATACCTACTGCTAGGAGTGGGAATACGGCAAAGATAGATTCTGCTGACTGTCGCATATATCCCATGTAGCAATATGTAATGAGAGATATTATTGAAAGTGCTAGCATTGTATATTTCAACCCTTTCTGTTTCATGAAGTTAAACATGAACGCTGTTGCTGCAACAACGAGCATTATCGCATACTGTACGATAGTTACAGAAGGCGAAGCCCAGAATGAATCGGCTGGAACTTCTGTAAATGTAAGGTTACACTGCAACATATTCACCGCATATTTCTGGAATGGGAAGATTGCAGAGTAATACAATACGCAGAGCAAAGATACGAGCCAGAAGCCCATAGATGTGAGAATCTGACCGATATCTGATATCTTGAAGGGGTCGTCCTTCTCTTCTGCTTCACCAGTTTGTGCATCGAGCTTCTTGTCCATAAAGAAGTAAACAACGAGCATGATAAGGGCGATGCAAAGGAGAACTACACCGAAGGCTACAGAACGAGATACGCTGATTACGCCACCGAGCTTTGCAAAGAATGGTGAGAATATCATACAGGTTGCTACACCAAGGCGTGCAAGTGCCATCTCTGAACCCATGGCGAGTGCCATCTCACGACCTTTGAACCATTTTACTATACCACGGCTAACGGTTATTCCGCCCATCTCAGCACCACAACCGAAGATCATGAAACCGCAAGCTGCAAGTTTTGCAGAAGCTGGCATACCCTCGTAGAATGGTGATACACCGAGTTGCTCAAACACAGGTATGTGGTTGAGGTTGTTGGTAAACCATGTTTCAAGTCCGCTTCCGATAAATCCGTCGCTTATGGCATACCATTTGATGCATGCACCAACGAGCATTACAGCTCCAGAGAGGAGTGCTGTAAATCTTACTCCCATCTTGTCGAGGATGATTCCCGCAAAGATAAGGAAGAATACGAATACGTTGAGGAATGTTTCTGCACCTTGCATCGTGCCGAAAGCGTCAGAGTCCCAACCACGTTGCGACTGCATGAGGTCTTTAATTGGCGAGAGGATGTCCATGAAGATGTATGCGCAGAACATCGCAAGTGCCAATAGCAACAGGGCAGTCCAACGAAGGGCAGCAGAGTCGCGTAATGTTTTCTTTTCCATACTGATATTTTTTAATTTGTTTGTATTACTATTATGGCGTGTTCAAAAAATTCCACGCATTATTTTTGAACCCGCCTTATCTTATTTTTTAAGCCATTTGTCAAGCCAGTTGAAGTATGTGCGTTGCCATAAAATTCCGTTCTGTGGCTTCAATACCCAGTGGTTCTCGTCAGGGAAGATGAGTAACTCCGCTGGAATACCACGCATACGGGCTGCGTTGAATGCTCCAAATCCTTGGTTAGCATTGATACGATAGTCTTTCTCTCCATGTATGCAGAGGATAGGTGTATCCCATTTGTCAACGAAACGATGAGGTGAGTTTTCGTATGTCTTCTTGGCATTCTCCGTCAAGTCTTTGTTCCAATAAGCATCATCATACTCCCAATTGCTGAACCAAGCCTCCTCGGTATCTGTGTACATAGATTCAAGGTTGAAAGCTCCGTCATGAGCAATGAAACATTTGAAACGTTTATCGTGATGTCCTGCTAGGTAGTACACGCTGAAGCCTCCGAAACTTGCTCCTACTGCACCTAGGCGGTCTTTATCTACGAATGGGAGGTTCTCTGCTGCATCATCGATAGCACTTAGATAGTCTTTCATACATTGACCAGTCCAATCTCCACTTATCTCTTCGTTCCATTCTGTGCCGAAACCTGGTAATCCTCTACGGTTTGGGGCTACTATTACATACCCGTTGGCTGCCATTATCTGCATATTCCAACGGTAGCTCCAGAACTGTGAAACAGGACTTTGTGGACCTCCTTCGCAGAAGAGAAGGGTAGGATATTTCTTGTTTGGATCAAAGTTTGATGGCAATACAATCCATACAAGCATATCCTTGCCGTCTGTTGTCTTTACCCAACGTTGTTGAATCTTTCCTAAAGAGAGTTGGTCGATAATCTGTTTGTTCTCAGTTGTTATCTGTTCCACCTTCGTCTTGCTTGCGCTTTTAGCAGGACTTATCACGTAGATATCATTAGGCGCAGACATGCTTTGTCGTAAAGCAAGGAGCTTATTGCCATCGTTTGCTAGTGAAACGGAAACGAAGTCTGCCCAATCGTTGGTGAGTTGTTCTACATTGCCACTTAGATTCGTTCTATACATATTTACACATCCATGCCATACACCGATAAAAGATAGCTCTTTTGAGTTTGGCATCCAGCAGAAATCATCAACATTTGAGTCGAATTTCTCTGTAACGTATGTCTTCTCGCCTGTTGCGAGGTTATATACGCATAGTCTGTTACGGTCGCTCTCATAACCATCCCTTGGCATATTTTGCCATGCTATATATTTACCGTCGGGTGAGAATTTAGGATTTGTGTCATAACCAGGGTTGTTCTTCAAATTCTCTTTTGAGTTTACTGCCTGATACTTCATAGTTTTTGTAGGGTCAGTCTGTGGCTCTACATAATCAGCAGGCTTACAAAGGTTTTTCGTATCCTTTGTCTCTATATTATATAGGTATATGTCAGAGTCGGTAGATGTAGCATATTGAACACCAGACTTCTTTCTGCACGTATATGCAATGCTTTTTGAATCAATACTCCAAGCAAGTTGCTCTACGCCTCCAAATGGCTTCATAGGACATTCGTATGGCTCGCCTTCGAGAATATCAATACCTTCCGTGATGCCGTTGCCATTTACTTCAGCCAAGAAAGGGTGGGGGATTGACTCTACATATTCGTCCCAATGACGATAGTTAAGGTCTGTAACAAGTCTTCCGCTTGCCTTTGGCAGGTCGGAAGGATTTCTTTGTATGCTCTCGTTAAATGGGATCTGCTTTATGAGGATAACTTTCGTCTCGTCGGGAGAAAAGAGAAAACCATCAATGCCCGTCTTGTCGGATGTTAGTTTCTTACGTTCGGAACCATCAATGTTCATTGTATAAATCTGTCCGTCAGTAAGAAAAGCAATCTTCTTACCACCATTTATCCATACTGGGTCTGACTCGCTCTTTGCTCCAGTAGTAAGCTGCTTGATGTTTTTGCCGTTGCTGTCCATAACGCAGATTACCTGATGCCCCTTGTTTTCCTTAACACTATAGTATCCTACTTGGTACACAATGTGCTTACCATCTGGTGATGCTTGTGCGCCAGCAATACGTCCCATTGCCCACAAAGCCTCGGGCGACATCTTGTCGCTCTTAAGCGTGATATTACTTTTACCAATCGGTTCCACTGTAGATTGTGCTTTTAATGCGCTGCAACTCATAGCGAGTGTAACAGCAAAAATGATAGATTTCTTCATAATAATAACTTAAAAAGCCTGTGAAAAACTTATCGTATAAATCTTTTCACAGGCTTATAATTTATATTCGAATATTATTTGTTTCTTCTTCTTTCAAGATCTTCGCGTTGTTTCCTTAGTTCTTCAGCCTGTTTCTGCATCGCTTCGAGTCGGGCTGCAAGACCGCTTGTCTTTTTCGGGTTATTCTTGTTCTCCTGATATTTTGCTTCGAGGATAGCAAGAAGCTTATTGTCGTTTGTCGTCTTGCGTAATGTCCACATGATAGCTGCGCTAAAGAACAGTGATATGAAATAGTAGAAATTAAGACCAGCAGAGTAATCGTTGAACATGAAGAAGAACATTACAGGCATAAAGTACATCATCCACTGCATTGCTTTCATCTGTTCAGCCTGCTGTCCTACCATCTGGTCTTTCTGCTGACGCATTGTCATTATTGAATACAATACGTTTGCAACGCAGAAGAGAATACACGTTAGCGACAGGTGGTCGCCTATTAGCCAGATGTTTGTATTCCATTCTATGATAGGATCGTAAGTAGAAAGGTCGCTTATCCATAGGAAACTCTCTCCTCGCAACTGTATGGCATTAGGAACAAAGTTGAACATCGCAATCCAAATAGGCATCTGAATGAGCATCGGTAGACAACCGCTGAGAGGGCTTACTCCATATTTTGAGTATTCTGCCATCATGGCTTGTTGTTTCATCATCTGGTCTTCAGGCTTGTCGTATTTCTTTGTCAATGCATCAAGCTTAGGTCTAAGCACACGCATCTTTGCTGAAGACATGTAGCTCTTCTTGACAAGAGGGAATGTGATGAACTTTAAGAGCATTGTGATAAGTATTAACACGATACCCATATTGATGTCCAATGCTGTTAGCCAGTCGAAGACATAGATAGTGAACCATCTGTTTATGATGCGGAACAAAGGCCAGCCGAGGTAAACGAGACGCTGCAACTCAAGGTCTTTACCGAATTTGCTTTCGTCTTCTACTTTCTGTAGCAATCGGAAATCGTTAGGACCATAATAGAATTCCAGCTCTGTAGGTTGTTTTCCCGTAGGGTCAAAGAATGTTTTCATCTTTGCACCATACTGCTTCAGGTATCCTGAACCTTTTTCTTGAGGAATACTTGTCATCTTAGTATTCTTTCCGAAATCGGTTTTGGCAATCATTACAGCACTGAAGAACTGGTTTTTGAAAGCCACCCAGTCGATGTTGTCCTCAATAGTTTCGTCTGTAATCTCTTTTGTCTCACCGAGATAGTCTGTACCACCCTCCGTTAAATGATATGTCAGGGTAGAGTATCTGTTCTCAAAAGTATATCCTTTTTCCTGCTGACGACACTTGTCGCTCCACTCAATGTCTATAGTATTATAGTTTGGAGCAAACATTCCGCTCATGCCGTTAGCTTGAATTGAAGCATTAAGCATATAGTCTTTACCCAAGGTGTAGGTGATTGTTAAAGACTTGCCCTCTGCTGCATTTGCTGTAAACACTACAGATGTGTCTGTTACGTTTGTAGGTGTAAAGAACATCTCTGATGTAATGAGATTGGTTTCTTTACCTGCAAGCATGAAATTGAGCGATTGATCTTTGCCGTCGAAAATAGTAACGTCTTTGTTTCCTTTATAGTCTTTAAAGCCTTTTATAACAGCTTTCTCTACAGTAGCTCCCTTGCTGTTGAACGTAAGTTTAACTTTATTGTTCTCAAGAGTAACTTTCTGCTCCTTTCCTGCGAATGCTTCATAAAATACTGCAGTAGTATCTATCGTTTTTGCTGCTTTAGCTTCTATTGCTTTAGCTTCTTGCTGCTGTTTAGCTTTCTCCTTTTGCACGTTGGCTATAGAGTCTTGTATGCGCTGTTGTGCTATTTCTTGTTCAGATGGTTTGTTAAACCAACTGAAGCCTATAAGCAGTGCAGCGATAAGAACAAAGCCAGTGATAGTATTTTTATCCATTACTGAAATGATGTTTTCTTTAAATACTGAAAGTTGTTTATCCTAATCTTTTATTTCTTCTTATTCTCTATTGCGGTCTTCACAAAGTCGAGGAACAATGGGTGAGGGTTAAGCACCGTGCTTGAATACTCTGGATGGAACTGTGTTCCGATGTACCATTTAAGTCCTGGTATCTCAACGATTTCAATGAGGTTGCTCTCAGGGTTTCGTCCCACGCATTTCATTCCTGCACGCTCATATTCTTGTTCATAGATGTTGTTGAACTCGTAACGATGACGATGTCTCTCCTGAATATGTTCTTTCTTGTAGATGTTGAACACCCTTGAACCTTGCTGAAGAACACATTCATAAGCACCGAGTCGCATTGTTCCTCCCATGTTTGTGATGTCCTTCTGATCCTCCATTATGTCGATGACGTTATGTATTGTCTTTTCGTCAAGCTCTCTACTATTGGCATCTTCATAACCAAGAACGTTTCTTGCAAATTCGATAACAATCATCTGCATACCAAGACAGATACCGAATGTTGGGATGTCGTGAGTTCTCGTATAGTGTGCAGCAACAATTTTGCCTTCTGTCCCTCGTTGTCCGAAGCCAGGGCAGATTACGATGCCGTCCATTCCCTTGAGCTTCTCCTCAACGTTTTCTTCTGTCAGCTTTTCGCTATTGATGAATGTAAGTACAGTTTTGTGATCGTTGTATGTTCCTGCTTGCGACAGGCTTTCTCTGATACTCTTGTATGCATCCTGTAGGTCGTATTTACCGACAAGTCCGATGTTAACTTCTTTTGTGGCTTTTGCTCTTCTTTCCAAAAAGCTCTTCCAGGGTCCAAGCGTAGGCTTTTCTGCTGGTTCGATATTCATCTTCTTGAGTATGGCAGTATCGAGTCCTTGGTTCTGCATATTTACAGGAACTTCATAGATAGAAGGAAGGTCTTCGCTTTGTACTACACAGTCGAAATCAACATTACAGAAAGCTGCTACTTTCTTTAATATACTATCCCCCAAATGCTTTTCGGTGCGCAATACCAAGATGTCTGGCTGTATACCAACACTCTGCAATTCCTTTACGGAGTGTTGTGTAGGCTTTGTCTTCAGCTCACCCGCAGCTTTCAAATACGGAACATAGGTAAGATGCACACAAACTGCATTTTTTCCCATCTCCCATTTCATCTGTCGTATTGCTTCAAGATATGGAGCACTTTCTATATCTCCGATTGTTCCACCGATTTCAGTAATCACAAAATCGTAGTGGTTTTTTTCTCCAAGGAATTTTATGTTGCGTTTTATTTCGTTAGTGATATGTGGCACAACCTGTATTGTCTTACCCAAATAGTCGCCTCTGCGCTCTTTGTCAATTACTGCTTTGTAAATTCTTCCTGTAGTAAGAGAGTTTGCTTTAGTTGTCTGAATACCAGTAAATCTTTCGTAATGTCCGAGGTCAAGGTCTGTTTCCATACCGTCAACGGTAACGTAACATTCTCCGTGTTCGTATGGATTCAGTGTTCCAGGGTCGATGTTGATGTAGGGGTCGAATTTCTGGATAGTGATATTGTATCCTCTTGCTTGTAATAATTTACCAATTGACGAAGATATTATTCCTTTGCCAAGCGATGAAACTACACCGCCAGTGACGAAGATGTACTTTGTTTCTGCCACAATAATAATGTTTTATATTAATAAATATTCGAAATATAATGTGCAAAGTTAGCAATAAATTAGATACTGCCAAAATAAATCTAATAAATGCTATATAATTTAATGGTTTACTGTCTTTAGGAGCTCTTGCATTCTTATTATTTCGTCTCTATATTGTGCTGCTTGCATGAAATCAAGTTCTTTTGCAGCTTGTTTCATGAGTTCCGTAGTGTGTTCTATGCTCTTTTCTATCTCCTTCTTGCTCATCTTCTTCATTATCGGGTCTGCTGCAAATTTCACGTCAGAAGACTCTGTAATAGGAGCATACTTAATGCCTTTCTTGTTTTTCTCTGAATTGTAGCCAGTTTCCGATGTAGTGATACCTAAAGCGTTAGATTTAATTTCTTTCTCAATCTTTTGTGGTGTTATATGATGAAGCTTGTTGTAGTTCATCTGTTTACATCTTCTGCGCTCCGTTTCATCTATTGTTAGCTGCATACTTTCCGTTATTGTGTTGGCATACATTATTACTTTCCCATTTACATTCCTTGCTGCTCGTCCTGCAGTCTGTGTTAATGATCTGTGTGAACGCAAGAAACCTTCTTTGTCGGCATCAAGGATTGCAACGAGCGATACCTCGGGTAAGTCAAGACCTTCTCGCAAGAGATTAACACCTACGAGTACATCAAATAATCCTGCTCTTAGGTCGTTCATAATCTTCACTCTGTCGAGTGTGGCAACATCGCTATGGATATAGTTGGCCTTTACGTCGTGATTAAGAAGATACTCTGTTAGCTCTTCTGCCATACGCTTTGTTAGAGTGGTGATAAGCACGCGCTCGTTCTTCTCGCATCTTGTCAGTATCTCGTTCATAAGGTCGTCTATTTGATTTTCGCTTGGTCTAACCTCGATTTCTGGGTCAAGTAAGCCTGTGGGGCGTATCACTTGCTCCACAACAACGCCTTCTGACTCTTGCAATTCAAACTCAGCAGGTGTGGCAGATACATATATCACCTGATTTGTCATGTCCTGAAACTCCTCGAAAGTGAGAGGTCTGTTGTCGAAAGCTGCTGGTAATCTGAAGCCGAACTCTACAAGGTTTTGCTTTCTTGCTCTGTCTCCGCCATACATAGCTCTAATCTGTGGCACACTAACATGACTCTCGTCAATTACAAGTAGATAATCTTTAGGGAAAAAGTCAAACAGACAATAAGGTCTTTCTCCTGCTTCTCGTCCATCAAAATACCTTGAATAATTCTCTATTCCAGAGCAATGTCCAAGTTCTTTTATCATCTCAATGTCGTATTCAACTCTTTCTTTAATTCTTTGAGCCTTAATACTATCGCCAATTTCGTTAAAGAAATCCACTTGGGCATCTAAGTCTCTTGATATCTGTTGTATTGCTGCTTCTGTTTGTTCCTTTGATGTAACGAATAAGTTTGCTGGATAAATTTGATATTCGTTGAAAGAAGCAAGTCTATGAAACGTTATAGAATCAACCTCCTCTATGGAATCTATTTCGTTATCCCAGAAGGAAACTCTCAACACGTAGTCGCTATATGCCATAAAAATATCCACGGTATCGCCTTTCACCCTGAAATTGCCTCGTTGTAGTTCGATATCGTTTCTTATGTATAGCGAATCAACAAGTTTTCTAAGGAACATATTCCTGTCAATAATCTGTCCTTTCTTTATAGAGATTATACTCTGTGTCATTGCTGCAGGACCTCCCATACCATAGATGCACGATACGGACGAAACTACAATGACGTCTTTTCTACCAGAGAGCAAAGCCGAAACAGCCGATAGTCGGAGTTTGTCTATTTCCTCGTTTATGGCGAGGTCTTTTTCTATGTATGTATCTGTCTGAGGAAGATATGCCTCAGGTTGGTAATAGTCGTAGTAAGATACGTAGTATTCTACAGCATTGTCAGGAAAGAAACCTTTCATTTCTTCATACAACTGTGCTGCAAGGGTCTTGTTGTGGCTAAGTATCAGAGTAGGGCGATTAACGTTGGCAATAACATTTGCAACTGTGAAGGTCTTTCCCGACCCTGTTACTCCAAGAAGCACCTGCGATTTGTCTCCTCTGTTCAAACCATCTGTCAACTGTTTTATTGCCTCTGGTTGGTCGCCTGTAGGTTTATATTTCGATGTTAAATTAAAACTATTCATGTATAGAATTGAGTATGCTCTTTGTTGTTATGTTGCAGAAAACATTATATTCCTCATGCAAAGACAATGCAAAAATAGTATAAAGAACTCAATAATGGTAATATTCATGGCGAAAAAAAAGGTAAAATTCAGTTTATTATTTTGAATACTAAATTATTATATGTAATTTTGCAACTCAAATTGTTTGAAAAAGTATGAATAAAAAGATAATTATCTCGATGACAGGCATGGCACTGATGTTTACAAGTTGTGTAAACCAGTTCAACCAAGTATATAAATCATCAGACAATGACTTGAAATACGAATATGCAAAGGAGTGCTTTGCACGTGGCAAATATATTAATGCCACCACACTTCTTCAGGAGCTTGTAACAATTCAGAAAGGTACAGACAATGCAGAGGAGAGCCTCTACATGCTTGCCATGGCTGAATATAAGAGTAAGGATTATGAAACGGCAGCAGAGTATTTCAAGAAATATGTAAAGACATACCCAAAGGGCATTTATTCAGAATATGCCTCTTTTTATATTGGCGAGAGCCTTTATATGAGTACTCCAGAGCCACGACTCGACCAAACAGAAACTGTGAGTGCCATTGCTGCATTTCAGGATTATCTCGACGTGTATCAAGATGCTCAGATGAAGGAGAAAGCACAGAGCAGATTGTTTGCCCTTCAAGACAAACTCGTTAAGAAAGAGCTTTATTCAGCAACTCTTTATTATAATCTCGGCACATATTTTGGAAACTGTACGAGTGGTGGTAGCAATTACGAGGCTTGTATAATAACGGCTCAGAATGCTCTGAAGGACTATCCGTATACAAGTATGCGAGAGGATTTTGCAAAACTTGTAATGAAGAGTAAATTTGAACTTGCACAACAGAGTGTAGACGAAAAGAAGATGGATAGATATCGTGATGCAGAAGACGAATGTTATGGCTTCATCAATGAGTATCCAGATTCAAAGGATAGAACTCTTGCTGAGAAATATATCGAGACGTGCAAGAAATACGTAAAGGACTAAGCGAAGAAACAATATAATAATTAATCATAATAATAAGGTAATGGATTACAAAAAGTCAAAAGCACCGACAAACACCGTAACGCGTAACATCATGGACCTCTGTGATGAGACTGGAAACATTTATGAGAGTGTTGCAATTATTGGCAAACGTGCAAATCAGATTTCTATGGAAGTCAAGCAGGATTTGAGCAAGAAGCTCGCAGAATTTGCCTCATATAACGATAGCTTGGAGGAAGTCTTTGAAAATCGTGAGCAGATTGAGATTTCAAGATATTACGAGAAGTTGCCAAAACCAACATTGCTTGCATGCCAAGAATTTATCGAAGGTAATATTTATTGGCGTGATCCGTCAGCAGAAAACAATAAAGAAGCATGATTCAACGTAAGCAGTCTGTATTCCTCTTGCTTGCAGTTATAGTGAGTATTGTTGCTCTCTGCTTGCCGATAGGAATATTTAAACCTGTAGAGATAGGTGTCGACTCCGTGATGTACAATCTGTCAATACAGGGTGGAAATGGTAATATGGATTTCTCCGTGGCACCACTTTTCTGCATATTGTCTGTATCCGTTGTTATTTCCTTGGCTACGATATTCATGTATAACAACAGGAAATTACAGATAAAGCTTTGCTCCTGGAACATGCTTTTGCTCATCGTATGGTATGTTGCCTATGGAGCGTTGGCTTATACTAAGATGGATGCAATGAGTGCACATCTGAAGATGTCCTTTGCTTTTATCTTGCCTTTGGTGTCAATTATATTGGTATTTATGGCTCGCAAAGGTGTTAAGGCAGACGAAGCACTCATACGTGCTGCAAACAGAATACGATAAGTATAATTCGTTCATAAGGGGATTAAAATAAAAAAAGACGCTGTTCTATATTATTCAGAACAACGTCTTTTTTTATTTTACCTATATGTTTGTCAGATAAGCCGAATAGCTTATACAGATTTACTTCACGCCGTTTTAACTCTTTGTCATATACCCCAACCTTTTGAAAGTAAGGTGTGAATATTTATCTCCTTGACAGTTCTTCCCTTAATGAATAGACAATTATCCCCTTAATGAGATAGACAATTTTGCCCTTATGAGATACTCCTTATTCGTATTTCATTGATTTGGCAGGAGTGATATGCGATACGAGGAAGCTCGGACCGATAAACACCAGCAGACAGATGAGAAGCGTGGAGATGTTTATCAGTGCTATCACTGGGAGATTAATCTCCACGGGAACATAGTCAACATAGTACACCGATGCATCAAGCTTTACTATGCGTGTGAACTGTTGTAGCAATACGATGCCTATTCCTATGGCGTCTCCTATCAGTATGCCTCTGCCGATGATAAATGCTGCAAACCACATGAATATGTGCCTTACGCTCTTGTTTCTGCATCCCAAGGCTTTCAGTACGCCAATCATATTAGTGCGTTCCAGAATTATTATCAGCAGTCCAGAGATGATGGTGATACCAGCTACGCAAGTCATAAGGGCAAGGATAATCCAAACGTTCAAATCTAACAAACTAAGCCATGAGAACACTTGCGGATACATCTCCTGTATCTTTTCTGACGAATACATCACTCCGTTTCTGTCCTCAATGCGGTTCACGTTCTTTACGAGATACCTTGAGGCTTGGTCTATTGCGTTATAGTCGGCAACAGAAATCTCCACTCCAGACACTTGACTTTCGTTCCATCCATTAAGCTTAACAGCGGAGTAGAGGTCGCAGTAGCATAGCGTTTCGTCGAATTTCGACATGTTTGTCTGATATACACCAGCCACGGTAAACTTTCTTGCTCTTATGTCGTTGCCGTTGATAAAGTATGAGAAAATCTTATCTCCAGCTTTCGCCTTTAGTTTGTTGGCAATACTTTGTGATATGAGAATCTTGTTTCCGCTACTCTTGTCGTTAAACTTAGGTATAAATCCGCTTTTTAGTGATGAGTGAATAAATGTGGTGTCGTAGTCGGCAGCTATACCTTTATATATAACGCCTATAAAATCGCTGTCGGTCTTTAGTATGCCTTGAGTGATGGCATATCTTTGGAGGTGTTTCTCTCCAGGGGTGTTTTTTATTATGGAGAGCATACTGTCGGTTAGCTCTATCGGAGTCTGTTCTCCGCCATGTAGGGCATCATAGCTTGCCACGGTGAGATGACTTCCCAGTCCGACAACCTTGTTGCGTATAGTGTGCTTAAACCCGAAAATCACACATACGCTGACAATCATAACCGCCAGTCCTATTGCCACTCCTGCTGTGGCGATATATAGAGCAGGCTTGCTCACTTTCTTTTTATCGCCACTGTCTTTGTATATTCTTTTTGCTATGTATAATGGAAAATTCATTTCTCTCTTTATTCTTCGTCTTCCACTCTTCCTGGATATGCTTCCAAGGCTTTGCGCAATATGAACAAAGCCCTTGTAAGGTCTTCTTTCTTCAATACGTAAGCTATTCTGACTTGATTGTATCCAGCTCCAGGGGTGGTATAGAAGCCGCTTGCAGGAGCCATCATTACGGTCTCGCCCTCATAAGAGAATTCTTCCAAACACCATCGGCAGAACTTCTCGCTGTCGTCTACTGGGAGCTTTGCCACGGTATAGAATGCTCCCATTGGGATAGGGGAGTATACTCCAGGAATACGGTTAAGTCCGTCTATCAGGCATTTTCTTCTTTCCACATATTCGTCGTACACATCGCGATAATATTCTTCAGGTGCATCGAGCGATGCTTCTGCAGCTATTTGTCCGATGAGAGGAGGTGATAGTCTTGCCTGACAGAATTTCATTACGGCTTGCCTAATCTCTTTGTTCTTTGTGATTAATGCTCCAATGCGTATTCCACACTCGCTGTATCTCTTGCTCACAGAGTCAATGAGCACTACATTCTGCTCGATACCTTCCAGATGGCATGCACTGATGTATGGTGAGCCAGTGTAGATGTATTCGCGATACACTTCGTCGGAAAAGAGATACAAGTCGTGTTTCTTTACCATATCTCTAATTTGGTTCATTTCCCTTCTTGTGTAGAGATAGCCTGTAGGGTTGTTGGGGTTACAGATGAGGATGGCTCTTGTGCGGTCGTTTATCAGTTCCTCAAACTTTTCCACCTTAGGCAGCGAGAACCCCTCTTCGATAGTTGTAGCTATGGTCTTTATCGTAGCTCCTGCAGAGATGGCGAATGCCATATAGTTGGCATAAGCAGGCTCTGGCACGATTATCTCGTCGCCTGGGTTCAAGCACGACATAAAGGCGAATAGCACAGCCTCGCTTCCACCACAGGTTATGATGATGTCGTCGGCTGTTACGTTGATGTTATATTTCTTGTAATAGTCCACAAGCTTCTCTCTGTAGCTCAAATAGCCTTGAGAGGGTGAATATTCAAGGATGCTTCTGTCTATGTTCTTTATGGCGTCGAGTGCCACTTGTGGTGTTGGCAGGTCAGGCTGTCCGATATTAAGATGGTAAACTTTCGTACCTTTCTTTTTAGCTGCGGCAGCGAGAGGTGCCAACTTTCTGATTGGCGACTCAGGCATTTCGAGTCCGCGTACTGATATTTGAGGCATAATCTCTTATCTTGTTTATATGTATTTTATATTGTGTTCTATTTCTTTTAGTTGAAGAAGTTCCATGACAATCCAAATCTTAATATCCTTGTATTGATAGGATAGTGTGGTGTCAGGAAATACTCTCCGTTTCCTGCATTAACATGACTCATCATGATGAAGAAGCGGGTTTGCTTGAGATGCATATTGGCATAGACGTTTACGATAGGGTAGTTGCCTGTCTTTACGTTCGCATCGCCATTGTCTTGCACTGTGTATTGTCCGAGTAGCGGACTGTAGTCTGGTGCTTTATATTTGGTAAAGTATCTTGCGTCGGCACCAAAATCCACTTTCAGTACTTTTGCTATCTTAAATCTCAAATACAGATTGGTGTAAGCGTTGAATGACGGTACGGCAAGGATATCGTCGTCGCTCGACTTCTGATATGTCAGGAGGTTCTCCCAATGCAGCATACCGAGTTTGAAATCTTGTCCGAACTGTAGGGTGAGCAGACTGATGTTCTTGTCGTGTTGCTTCACGCTTACGGTATTGCCCGTTCTGCCGTAATCGTCTGTTATGGTATATTTCTGTGCGAAATAGGTGTAGTTGCTTATGTGGTCTACTGCCACTCGCAGCATGGTCTTTGTCTTTTTCAGTGAGAAGATGCCTTCTACGTGTGTTCTTAGCTCCTTGCTCAGGTCGTTGTCCCACCATAGGTGCTTAGAGTGGTAATGGCGATAGAAGAATGTTGGGTTCAGACGATAGAAATACGCCTTGGCTGCAAGCTGTATGGTATCTCCGAAGATCTTGAAGTTCAGGTCTGCTGCTCCGTCCACCTTCAGCTGTCCTGCATCCTCGCCAGTAAGCCACACTTCTGCCGTAGCGTTATAGTGCAGCGTTTTTCCTTCCGTCTTAGCGAGTTGTCCGCCAATGCTCAAGTTATGCTCGTTATATGAGTTTGTTCCGCCGTTAAGGGCTGGTAGGGCGAAATGCCTTAGTTCTGAGGTGGCAAATATCTTTAGTCCTGCTTTAGCCCATTTGTTGAAACCCTCAAGCATGGCAATGGCGAGAGTGTTCTTCAGCGAATAGTGCTTAGTCTTGTCGTAGATAGAATCTCCGCCCAGATGCTCATCGATGTCGTATTTGCTTAGGTAATAGTTCTCTGGCGTATAATACGATTGATATATCCTTCTGTAATTGTCGAATTTAAGAGTGTGGATAAAGCTCGTTACGGGCACGTATTCGTTCTTCATCCATGATGTGTCTGCGGCTGCCTTTGCCTGTATGTTGGCAATACTGTCTGCCTGCTCCTTGCCGTTCACGGCTATTCGTCCGCCTTTGTTGTTCTTTTTCTCGCTGTCAGGCTCTTCGCCTGCAATCTTTGAGTCGGATGGTCTGCCACTAAATGTCTTGCCATTGCGCTCAAAGTCGTTCTCATTGAAGTCTTTGCCTTCTTTCTTGGCTTTCTTTAGAGCCTCTTCTTTTAGTTTGTTCTTCTCGTTCTCCTTTTGCGACTCTATGGCAAACTTCCTTGCCTTAATCTCATCGTCGGTCATCTTTACTTTGCGGTTGAAGCCTACGTTGTAACGATGGGAGAAGAAGATGTGCTGGTTGTCGTTTCTGTTCCAGTTTTGTTCCAATACGGTGGGTATCTCGTTTTCGCTGAAGTCGTCGTTGAACACTTCGGGGTGTGTGATGTATCTGTCGTCGGTGATACCTCCGTTCTCTGTAACTTTCTGATGGTTTGTCGAGAAGAGGAAGTGGGCGTTGTATCTTTCTCCGAGATACGACGCATACATGGTGTAGTTGAAATGCGAGGTGCTTTGCTCTTGATAGTATCCTCTGCCGTAGATGTAGTCGAACTTAAATCCTATTCCTAATCTCTTTCCTGCGTTTACTCCGAACAGGGCTTTTAGGTGGTCTTCGCCGTTCGATCTGTCGCCACATTCGTTGTATGTTAGGTTTGTGATAGGCGAGAGGGTGTTTGTAAAGAGGAATGTTCCTACAGGCTGTACGAAATAGTCGTATGGCTGTGTGAAGATAAACTGCTCTCCGATGGGTCTGTCTGTAAATATTCTGCTTATTCTTGGTGATCCAAGGTTTCCCGTGGTGTTGTATTCGCCTCTTGTTCCTGAGGTGAATATGGAGTTCATGAACATGTGCGACAGCGTGTCGGGACGGGCTGCTATCCTGTCTCCGAAACGTTCGTCCACGGTCCACACCTTCAGACCTTTAGGGATAACTTTATCTTTGTGCTTCGTTGAATCTCTTTTGCCTCCGAAGGCGTTGTTGGTATTGGCGGTAAAGTTGCCGTCGTCCGTCAGCTGGTTGTAGGTCTGTGCCTTTGCCCCTTGTATTAAAAGCGTAATGGAGATTATGGCGAATATATATCTTTTTATCATCTTACGAGTCGTATAACACATTCACACATTTTGAAAGCCATTGCGCCGAGCACGATAATGATGCCCATTTCTTCGTTTTTGAAGAAATATACCAACATTCCTACTATTGCTCCGATGATGAAGATGATGTTCAGGATATTGCGCAGTACAAAGAATTTTCCTCTCTCCTGTTGCTTTCTGTGATGTCTCTCTGGCTTATGCAGATATGTGCTTTCTGCATTGTTGCCTTCTTCTGTTATGTTGTTATTGTTATATTCCATTTGTTTCTTTTTATTAGTTGGCAAGATTTAGGTGAACGTTGTCTTTGATGAATTTAAACATCTCGTCCTTTCTGTCTACGGTCTTCTTGCGGAATTTTGCCCATCCAGGCAGGAGCTTTGTCTTCTTCTTGTTCATGGCGTTCTTGTCGCTTATAGCTTCTTCTGCTGAGATATATTGTTCTCCTTTGCCCAAGTTGTCGTCGTAGCGATAAGATATCTTCTCCATGCTGAGGTTTAGCTTCCCGTCTGTGCATCGTGCGATGAGTACATACATCAGCTTTGCTCTGTCTAAAGAGAGGAAGGCTTCTTTAAATACGAGCCATTCTCTTATTGTTGCTACGATGGTGTGCTCGCTCTTGTTCACCATTGCCACCTTGCTGCCCTCGAGCTGGTTTTCTTGTCCTGTGTATTTCTGTAGTGCTTTCAGCGTGGCGTCGTATATCTCCTGCGCACTTTCCCCCTCAGCGTTTAAATCTGTCGACCATGCCACCTTGCCGTCCTTTTCCGTTACGGCTCCGCTCAGATAGCCTGCATCTTTAAGTATAGCGGGTGCTGCGGTGTTCTTTTCCTTTTCTTTGCTTTCGTTAGCTTCAGCCTTTATAGCGGTGCTGTTGTCTTCAGGAACTTCCCAATTATTTTGTGCTTTGATACTCGTTGCTGCGAGCATTATTATTGCTGTTAGTATGTATTTCTTCATTGCTTTGTTCTTTTACGCCATATTCCTTCTTTACCAGCGCAATTGCTTGTGGGTTATGATAGGCTTATGCAAAGATAGTTAAAACAATCGTAGAATACCCAATAATATAAGTTTTTTTATAAATTAATTTGCTTAAACATAATTTGTTCCAGTAGGTTTATGAGAGTTTAGGTGGGTGGTTAGCTCCTCTTGGGTGATAGCTGGCGAGGGCTGGAGATATACTTTGCGATATACGGAGAGGAGAGGAGCATCTTGTCGCGGTCGATGGCGGAGGTGTGCTGCTCAAAGATGGGATGGAGGAAGGTGGGCAGGTCTTCCATTTTCAGTTTGTCGCTGAAGGTGTAGGCGGTGGGGAATGGGGTGGAAGATAGTGCCGAAAGGTCCAAAAGGTCCAAAAGTCCATTGGTCCATTTTATATCATTATTACGTAAATAGGGGCTTTTCTCTATATATTTATTATTTTGGACCAATGGACCTTTTGGACCTTTTGGACCTTTTGGACTTTTGGAAACAATTTTGTATTCCACTCCTTTCTCTTTTAGCCAGATGAAAGAGTGTTTTTATTGTTATGCCGTCCCCCTTAGATTTCATGCACGATGTGTATTTCTTGTCTGCCTCGTCGGGGTTGTACGCAGGGTTCTGCTGGCTGAGGCGCTGGAATTTAGTTGTTCTCAGGACGAAGCTGACGTACGGTTACTCCTGTGCGCCACATTTCGCTTTCGCGCATAGCCTTCAGCTCTGCATTCAGCTTCTCACGATAGTCAGGCTTAGAGTTGCTGTCGATAGAAATCTGAGCTTCGTGCCCACTCTTTACCGATAGATACAACCATTCCATAACTGGCTTTATGGTATCGCGAAAACGTGGAGCCCAGTCGAGAGCACCTCTCTGTGCCGTTGTAGAACAGTTTGCATACATCCAGTCCATACCCTTTTCGCCAAACAGAGGCATCAAGCTCTGTGTGAGTTCTTCTATAGTCTCGTTAAATGCTTCCGATGGAGAATGACCGTGCTCACGGAGTACCTCATACTGAGCCTCAAATAGTCCTTCAATAGCTCCCATAAGCGAACCGCGCTCACCTGTAAGGTCGGAGGTTGCCTCACGCTGGAATGTAGTCTTGAACAGATAACCAGCACCGATACCTATACCGAAAGCCAGTGTTTTCTCTTCTGCCTTGCCAGAAGCATCTTGATAAACGGCATACGAGCAGTTCAAACCGCGTCCCTCACGGAACATAGTACGTAATGATGTACCAGACCCCTTTGGCGCAACCATTATGACATCAACGTCTTCTGGAGGAACAACACCCGTACGGTCATTCCAATTTATAGCAAATCCGTGCGAATAGTAGAGCGTCTTGCCCTTTGTTAGATGCTTCTTTACGTTAGGCCACACTTGTATCTGACCTGCATCAGAAAGGAGCATACATATTACAGTTCCTTTCTCGGCAGCCTCTTCTATTGAGAACAGAGTTTCTCCTGGTACCCATCCGTCAGCCACAGCCTTGTCGTAAGTCTTACCCTCACGCTGACCTACAATCACGTTGAATCCGTTGTCGCGCAGGTTACATGCCTGACCTGGACCTTGAATACCGTAACCAAGAACGGCTATTGTTTCGTTCTTCAATACTTCACGTGCTTTTTCCAAAGAAAATTCCTTGCTGGTGACAACTGTTTCCACTACGCCACCGAAATTCATTTCTGCCATAATATTTTCGTTTTAGTTATTACGTGCCCCTATTTAAAATAGTGAAAGGCACTTGTATTTATTATATGTTTTATTTGTTTTCCGTTATTTACGAGCAAAGCTTACCATGCTTCTCACCACTTCCACATCGGTTACCTCGTCATTAGATTTAGTTATGCGGATATGGAAGGTTGTTTCATTCACCTTCTCCTGATAGAAATTCAACCTATCACCACAATGGCTCTCTGCCACATAAGCAATGTCGAAACGCCGTATATCGTACGTTCTGTAATACTCAAGTGGAAATAAATCCAGCACATGCTCAATATACTTCACGCTATTGATATGTCCGTTCACATCCACATCGCTATAATGCGTATCGATAGTGCGCACAAGAAGTGCCTCTTTCCCCATTTTCACTCTCGAAAGTGAAGCTATGGGACATGCTTTTTCCTTTTCTATATATTGGTCAATCTCCCCATTGCGTATGTCATAAATATTCTGCGGCTGACGGGTATCGGTATCTATCATTGCCCATATGCTACGTCCGTAACCATATACATGACTGTCGTCGGGACTGCATATTTTGAAATTACGGTTGGTAAAATATCTCATGGCACTCTCCACCCATGTCTCCACAGAGAATTTATCGTATGCGCTGGGCATATCCTCCATCTCTATAGCAAGACGTGAGAGCACCCATGTCTTGTGCAAAGGGTTAAGATAGTTCATACCAAAGCCGCGGTCGTTGGAATGAAAGTCTGCCGCATTGAGCAGATGGTTCCCCAAATGACCCATAAACAATCTCTTTGAGAAATCGCAATGAAACGGTTCTGCCAGAAAATCGTACCTACCTGTCTTTTCTAATATTGCCATTATATATATAAATATGTATATCTATTTCTCCTTATATCTGTTCTCACGCATAGTGATAAGCTCGTTCACACCTTCTGTATGACTCCTCGTAATAGCTATTCTGCCACTTCGGGTGTATTGCAGTATACAATCCATATCGTGCAGAGCGGAATAAAGGGCAAGAATGTCTTTTGTCAATCCACTCAGCATTGCTGTACAAAACGTAGGGTTTACCTCGATAATCTGTGCATTAGCTCTACGTATGATCTTTGAAATCTCAGGTTTTTTAAGTACAATGGGTGTAGAGAGTTTGAAGAGAGCCTCCTCACGGATGAATATCTGGTCGTCGGTATAATAGTCTGCCTTTATTACATCAACCTTCTTTTCTATCTGTTTTGTAACAATCTCCATCTGCTCTTCTGTGCTCCATGTGGTGATGGTGTATTTGTGAACACCTTCTATACTTGATGCCGAGGCATTGATACTCTCTATGTTAACCTGTCGGCGCGTGAATACAGCTGTTACCTGACTCAACATTCCGACCATGTTCTCTGTGTATATGAGCAGAGTGTATAATGTTTTGTTGTCTTTATCCATAACCTTTTCCTTTCTACCCATTATATTCAAGCATCATCTCATCAACAGATCTCCCTGGTGGTACCATCGGCATAACGTTGTCTTCTTCCTTTACATCACACTCAAGCACGAATGGTCCCTCTGTTGCCAACATCTTTTCTACCTGTGTTTGCAGCTCGTCGTGTGTTTGCACGAGCGCATACGGTATGTTATAGCCTTCGCAGATTGATTTATAGCTTGGGTTCATCATCCTTGTGAACGACTTCCTGCCTCCAAAGAACATATCCTGCCATTGTCTCACGTTACCAAGATAGTTGTTGTTCAGCAATATCATCTTTACTGGTGCCTGCTGTTCCATTATCGTACCAAGCTCCTGTATGCTCATCTGGAAGCCACCGTCGCCTGTAAACAGACACACTGTACGTTGTGGCGAACCGAAAGTAGCACCTATGGCAGCAGGAAGTCCGAAGCCCATAGTGCCAAGTCCGCCACTCGTTACTACCGACAACGGTTTGTTGAATTTGAAATAACGACAGGAGAACATCTGGTTCTGCCCAACATCATTCACGAGTATCGCCTCTCCGTGGGTAGCCTCAGCCACACAATTCACCACCTCTCCCATCAACAATTGTCCTTCTTTAGGATGGATGGCGGGGTGTATGACACGTTCATATTCCTTTTCGTATAGCGGTTTAAAACTATCTATCCATTCCTTGTGCGAACCTTTTTCTATCAGTCTTGTTATCGCAGGAAGAGATTCTTTGCAGTCGGCAACGACGGCAACATCGGTTTTCACGTTCTTGTCTATCTCAGATGCATCGATGTCGAGGTGTATAATTTTTGCCTGTCGGGCATAAGTGGCAAGGTTGCTCGTTACCCTATCACTGAACCTCATGCCTATGGCTATAAGCAAATCGCACTCTTGTTCCTTGATGTTTGGCGCATAATTGCCGTGCATACCCAACATTCCCACGTTTAGCGGATGGTCTGTTGGCAAAGCCGAGAGTCCCATAAGAGTTCTTGCTGCCGGTATGTCTGCCTTTTCAAGAAACTCCTTCAGTTCCTCTTGCGCATTACCTATCTCTACTCCATGACCAATGAGGGCAAGGGGCTTCATTGAGTTGTCAATCATCTGTGCAGCGAGTTCCACCTTATTCTCATCTATCTGTGGATAGGCGTTATAGCTTCGGATGAAATCTATATGTTGCGGTATGTATTCTGTTTCAGCTTGCTGTATGTTCTTCGGAAAGTCTATCACCACAGGTCCTGGCCTTCCCGATTTTGCGATGTAGAAAGCCCTACTTATTGCCCACGCTATATCTTCTGGACGCCTTATCTGATAGCTCCATTTACATATAGGCTGTGCAAGACAAGCGAGGTCTACCTCCTGAAAAGCATCTGTGCCGAGGGCACTTATGCCCACCTGTCCTGCTATTACCACCATTGGGGTGGAGTCTATCAAGGCATCGGCAACACCCGTTATGGTGTTTGTTGCTCCTGGTCCGCTTGTAACGATGCACACTCCCACTCTACCACTTACCCTTGAGTAGCCTTCGGCAGCATGTGCGGCAGCTTGTTCATGACGTACAAGGATATGATTAAAGGCTTTCTTTTCGCCTCTTGTATAGTCGTATAAAGCATCAAACACAGGCATTATGGCACCACCCGGATAGCCGAAGATAGTTTCTACCCCTTCGGCTACGAGTGCTTTCATCAGTATCTCCGCTCCTGTTATTTTGCTATTTGTCATTCGTTCTCTATTATTTCATCAACGGCAGTTGTATTCATGCCAAGTGCATACTGGAATGTCGTTTTAATCAATTATTCTCACACCGCCTTTATCTGCAGAGCTTACACTTTGTGCGTATGCTCTCAGGGCTTTGCTCACCATGCGTTGTCTTGTCATAGGACGCTGCTCTCTGTCTGCAAGTTCTTTGTCTGAGAGTTTCACATTGATTTTTCTGTTTGGTATGTCTATCTCTATAATGTCGCCGTCAACGATTTTTCCGATATTTCCTCCTGCTGCAGCTTCTGGCGAGATGTGTCCGATGCTCAGTCCCGATGTACCTCCACTGAAGCGTCCGTCGGTAATCAGCGCACATTCCTTACCCATGTGCATACTCTTGATATATGATGTAGGGTAAAGCATCTCCTGCATACCAGGACCTCCCTTTGGTCCTTCGTGGGTTATCACTACGCAGTCGCCTTTTTGCACTTTACCACCAAGTATTCCTTCGCAAGCATCTTCTTGTGAGTCAAACACCTTTGCAGGACCTTCAAAGTGCCATAGCGAGCTGTCCACTCCTGCAGTCTTCACCACACAACCATCTTGCGCTATGTTTCCAAAGAGTACGGCAAGTCCACCATCCTTTGTGTATGCATGCTCTGTATCTCTTATGCAACCTTCAGTGCGGTCTGTGTCGAGCTCTTCCCATTGCTCATTTTGCGAGCCCATATGTGTAGAGAATTGTCTTCCTGGTGCACTTCTGTATATTCTTTCAGCTTCCTCGCTTATACTATTTCCAGTAATGTCATAATTCTTAAGCTGCTCACCTATAGTCTTTCCGTCTGCACGAATTGCATCCGTATGGATTAGTCCACCCTTGGCAAGCTCGTTCATTATTCCGAATATTCCTCCTGCACGATTACATTCCTGAATACTGTATTTCTGAGTATTTGGCGAAAGTTTGCACAAGCATGGTACTTTGCGACTCAGCGCATCAATATCTTTCATCGTAAAGTCGATACCACCCTCTTGTGCCACAGCGAGAAGATGCAACACGGTATTTGTGCTTCCGCCCATCGCAATGTCTAGCGTCATGGCATTGAGGAAAGCTTCTCTTGTAGCGATATTGCGTGGCAATACACTCTCATCACCTTCTTCGTAATAGCGTAAAGCATTTTTCACAATCTGGTGTGCTGCGTCTTTAAACAACTGAACACGGTTTTTGTGGGTTGCAAGTATAGTACCATTTCCTGGCAAACTCAATCCGATGGCTTCCGTCAGAGAGTTCATGGAGTTTGCCGTGAACATTCCTGAGCAGCTTCCACATCCCGGACAAGCACAGCCTTCCAGCTCTTGGAGTTCGCTGTCGCTTACACTCTTGTCTGCTCCCTTTACCATTGCCGTAACGAGATCTGCATTCTCGCCTCTCCATTTCCCGGCTTCCATAGGTCCGCCACTGCAGAACACAGTAGGTATATTCAACCGCATTGCAGCCATCAACATTCCTGGTGTTACCTTGTCGCAGTTAGAGATGCATATCATGGCATCTGCTTTGTGTGCATTTACCATATATTCTACGGAGTCAGCAATGATATCTCTCGATGGCAAAGAATATAACATACCGTCGTGTCCCATTGCTATTCCGTCGTCAATAGCTATAGTGTTGAATTCTGCCGCATAGCAGCCCATGCTTTCTATTTCTTGCTTTACTATCTGCCCTATCTCGTGCAAATGTGTATGTCCAGGTACAAACTGCGTAAAGGAGTTGACCACGGCAATGATTGGCTTACCGAACTGTTCGTGTTTCATACCTGACGCTACCCACAATGCTCTGGCACCTGCCATGCGTCGTCCCTCTGTGCATACCGCACTTCTAAGTTTATGTTTCATGTCTATTTCTTTTATGTCGTGTAATTTGTAGAATTAGTATTTATAATGATTTGCCATACTGATGCAGGACATTACCCTAATCCTTGTTTCTGTTATGGCATATTGCTATTGTCATTATATCGTATAAGAATTGTATATACAATACAAAGGTAGTTGTTTTTCACTAATAAAGAACAAAAAGAAAGATTATTTTTTTATTTTAATGCA
>CAVKAH010000010.1:0-30690 GCA_963654095.1 Oscillospiraceae bacterium | reverse complement strand
GTACAGCCTATGGTTATAGAACAGACTGGCAATAAGCAAATCTTTGTATCTAGTCCGATTCTTGTGGAGAAAATATCCCCAGGCAAAGGTATTAGATATACAGCTATGGTGAAAGCAGGCAAAAGAATAAAAGACGGCGAGGTGCAGTTTGCTGTATCCGCTAAAGAGAATGCAGGACAATATTCCACAGGAACACAATTGCTGACTATTCGGACGATAAGAAAATAAAAGAAATAAAGAAAGCTGTTATTTGTATTATAGATATTGCAAATAACAGCTTTTGCTTTTTGCGATTGAACAAAATGTAAGTTTAACCTTAAAATATTTCTTGAAAAACTTGGATGGTATAATTAAAATATCTACATTTGTCGCATCATAATAAGCAAATTGATATTATTAATAAATATAACCTTTTAAAATATACATTACTATGGAAGTGGAGAAAATTATGCAGCAACTGGAGCAGAAACATCCAGGCGAATTGGAGTATTTACAGGCTGTAAAAGAAGTTTTAATCTCCATCAAGGATGTTTATAACCAGCATCCTGAGTTTGAAAAAGCCAAGATTATTGAGCGTTTAGTAGAGCCAGAGCGTATCATCACGTTCCGTGTACCATGGGTAGACGATAAGGGTGAGGTGCAAGTAAACCTAGGCTATCGTGTACAGTTCAATAGTGCTATTGGTCCTTATAAAGGTGGTTTACGTTTCCATCCATCCGTAAACCTGTCAATCCTTAAGTTCTTAGGCTTTGAGCAGACATTCAAGAACGCTCTTACAACATTGCCAATGGGTGGTGCTAAGGGCGGTTCAGATTTCTCAATTCGTGGTCGTAGCGATGCTGAGGTTATGCGTTTCTGTCAGGCATTTATGACAGAACTCGTTCGCAATATAGGACCTAACGAGGATGTTCCAGCTGGCGACATCGGTGTTGGCGGTCGTGAAATCGGTTATCTGTTCGGTATGTACAAGAAACTTACCCATCGTTGGGAAGGTGTCCTAACGGGTAAAGGCTTGGAGTATGGTGGTTCAAAGATACGTCCAGAGGCAACAGGTTTTGGTGCTCTTTACTTTGTTCATGAAATGCTCAATACTCATGGAATAGATATAAAGGGTAAGACGATAGCTGTTAGTGGATTTGGTAATGTAGCTTGGGGGGCAGTAACAAAGGCCACAGAGCTTGGTGCTAAGGTCGTAACAATATCTGGTCCTGACGGATATATCTATGATCCAACAGGCATTACAGGCAAGAAGATAGACTATATGCTTGAGTTGCGTGCAAGTGGTAACGATGTTTGCGCTCCTTATGCAGAGGAGTTCCCTGAGGCAACATTCATTCCTGGCAAGAAGCCATGGGAGGTAAAGGTAGATATAGCATTACCTTGCGCAACACAGAACGAATTGAGTGGTGCTGATGCAGATGTATTGCTTGCAAACAAGACATTGTGTGTTGCAGAAGTTTCCAATATGGGATGTACAGCAGAGGCAGTAGACAAGTTTATCGCAGCAAAGCAGCTCTTTGCTCCTGGTAAGGCAGTTAATGCTGGTGGTGTTGCCACATCAGGTTTGGAGATGACACAGAATGCAATCCACCTCAGTTGGACAGAAGCAGAGGTTGACCAGAGGTTGCATCAGATAATGAGTGATATTTACGACCAGTGTGTTAAGTATGGCACAGAGGAAGGTGGATATATCAACTATGTGAAAGGTGCTAACGTTGCTGGCTTCATGAAGGTTGCTAATGCTATGATGGCACAGGGTGTTGTATAATATAGATGAAAAAATACTTCATAATACTTATTTTATTGATTGCATCAAGAGGCTGTCCTTCTCTGGCACAACAGAGAGGGATAGCCTCTTACTATTCTAATAAGATGCACGGCAGGCGCATGAGCAATGGCGAAAAATACCATAAGGACAGTCTCACTTGTGCTCATGCCAAGTTCTCGTTAGGCACCATGCTTAAAGTAACTAATGTTAAGACTGGCAAGAGCGTAGTTGTTGAAGTAACGGATCGCTGCGCCAGTCATGCCCGAAGGATAATAGACCTTTCGTATGCCGCAGCAAAGCAGATTGGTCTTGTATCTCAAGGAGTAGCAATGGTTATTGTAGAAAAACACAAGGAGGAGCATGGCGTGCCTTACAGGAATGAAGATAATACGATAGAAATACCAGAGCTTGATTTTGAAACTACAAATGGAAAGTCTGGCTATACCCCTGTTTGGCGAACAGGAGATAAGGTTGTTGAGTAAGAAACGGGCTTATATGACAAAACGAAATAGATAAGCAGAGCCGCAAATGACGTTTGATACATTTGCGGCTCTGCTTATTATATTATAGGTGGTAGTTTGAACTACCTTTATTTGCGATACACTTTCTATCTCTTTAGCTTCAACACACGTGGTGCCACTTTCTCTCCTTCAATGCGAATGATAAACACATTCTGATTTACGTTGCTTAGTGATGTGGCATTAGTCGTTATTTGTCTTGTAGAGAGCAGTCTGCCGTCAGTTGAGTAAACTTTTAGCATCGCACCGATAGTACTGTTGCTTACATAAAGAGTACTATTCTGTTTATCGTAGCGTATGGCGGGTACAGCTTTTAGGGTATAGATACTGTTTACGTGGAAGTCATCGGAGAGTTCTTCTCCCATAAGACTGTTCAGATAAACCTCAAGGGCAGTATAGCCAAGGTTGTTTATGAGATTTTGGTCTGCTACGTTAGGGTTCAATCCATGTTGCTTCTCCCACTCGTCAGGTATACCATCTCCGTCAGTATCTGTTGGTACGGTATAGTCGGTAGAATATTGAATGAAACCTTCGCAGTCGTTCTCGGTATCTATAATACCCTTATTTGCGCCTATTGTAGCACCACCATATTTATTCTCGCCACTACGTGCTTCCTCAACAACACGCTTCTCTATGGCATCGCGGTTTACAGTTCCAGCATTGTTAAGTACAGTTTGGTAACTATCGTCGGCACTCTCTATGTTGTATATCATATACATCTCAGGGTCGTATGTGCCAACATTTCCTGCAATAGAATATTTGTAATAGTTGTGCTCAGGCACGATACGTTCGTCAACACGAATGTCGGAGAGAGAATATTCCTCTACCGTTACAGCTTTCCAGTTATCTTTTGTGCGAGCTTTATCGCCTTCAATAGTGTTGCCATAGATATACCATTTTGCTGGCCCCCATGATGTTGCTCCCGTACGGGCATAACTTGAATTTACCAATACAATATTGTTCTTATTCGATGCAGGTCCAGGTTTGTAGTAGTTACCAATGAAGTTGCACTCATGAGCAGAGTTCATGCCGTTGTAAGAGGATATGGCTGCTGTGTTCTCGCCACCATAACATCCACCGTTCTTACCAAAGTTATAATTCACATTATTAATATATTCAAGGAACACAACATAGTCTTCGCCTCTTGCACCATTGATACGTGGTGAACGAGACTGGTTGTCGGCAAGCAGGTTGCGGTAGTATGTAGCAGGAGAACCACCCCACTGGGTACCATATCCACGTGCACCTTTCTTGTGTCCAGAGTTATACAGTCCTTCGTGAACTATACTGTTCTGTACTGTGAGGAAGTGGCAGTCTTGCGTGTTCATATTCTCCTCAACCGACCATCCGAATACGCAGTGGTCAAAGATATAGTTGTTGCAGTTCTCTGCACCGAGAGCTTGGTCTTGAAGAACGTTGCCGTTTACGTCGGCATGTCCAGAGCGGAAACGTACGTTACGTACAATAAAGTTTTGCGAACCTCCAAGGTTAATCTTGTTGTGGGTTATCACGATACCCTCGCCTGGGGCAGTTTGTCCTGCAAGAGTCCAGTCATCGCGTTTCATCCTAAGCTCACTATTCAGCTTTATCTCACCGCTAACCTCAAAGACTATTGTTATTGGTTCGCCAGGATATTGCTGGAAAGCCCAGCGCAATGTACCCGCTGTGCCATCGTCGGCAAGAGAAGTGACCTTCACAACCTTACCGCCACGACCTCCAGTAGCATATTTACCGAAACCTTCGGCTGTAGGGAATGCAGGCAGTTTAATAGCGTCGGTAGCTATGATAGCCTTTGACACTACGCCTTGCTTGGAAACAGAGGCAATGCTATATTTCGCATTGTCGTCAGCCTCCTTAGTGAAAGCCTTGTCTGTAATAAATTTGTAGAACTCTCCATCCTTATATATAATATAGCCAGCAGCATTGTCGTCGCCTTCCCATGATATTTCGTAAGGCGTAATAATGAAATTCATAGGCGTTGCAGCTCCACGAAGTATCTTCTCGTAGTCGAAAGGTACTTTAGAGTATTTGCCAAACATGAACGTAGGATTCATATATGCCTGCACTTCTGCGTCTGTTGCTTGATGAGAGAAAGATACACGTTTTGAAGTGTCGACAAGCTTTCCGTCGACATCTTTGTTCTTATATTCATAGAGGGAACTCTTGTTTTCTGTTCCGTCCCATGCATTCCAGCCTTCAGCTTTGATAGCATCTGGCAATGTACAACTTATAAACATAGAGCCACAGCCTTCCTTCCAAGGACGTCCGAGAGAGTATGCTCCCTTAGCCACACCCTCGGCAGCAGTGATGGTACAGTTACGGAAGAAGAGTCCTGGATAGAATGTAGACTGGCTCAAATCTGGATACATCACCTTTGTCATAGGCATTCCGCTTTCAGCTGGTGCCGTGATATATCCACCGCCTTTCACGAGGTTTAGTGTGCAATTGTCAAACCATTCCAGTCCTCCGTCATAGATAAAGTCGGTAGCACCTTCTATGGTACAGTTGGTAAAATAGCCTCTCGACCCAGTGTTTGCTTTATATGTATCTTGATAACCACTCAGCAAACAGTTGTTGAAGATATGTGCATCGCCGTTAGTATATAGTGCTTCTGCCTGCCCTACGTTACCACTTGTGTTGCGGATAGTAAGGTTTTCGGCATAGAACCTACTTGTATAAACGTTGAGGGCAGCACAGTCGTTATATGTGTTAGATGCGTTGTCTTTGCCTCGGCTTACGCTTGAGGTGAGAATAGTGGTCTCTTTATTCTCTCCGATAAGGGATATAAACTTGTTCTTGTCGTTCTTTGTTCCAGCATATAGGTTCTCATCGTAGATGCCCGAGCGTATAAAGATGATGCCTCTTGAACCATCAGGTACGGCATTGATAGCATCCTGAATCTTCGTGTAGTTGCCTGTGCCGTCTTGTGCTACGGTAGCAATTGTTATAGGAGCATTGGCATCAGGTGTCGCTTCATCCTTGTTGTCGTCGTCATCCCCACCATTGATGTCAGACAATTCACCGACATCGCTCACGGGATTGTCTATTGCATATTGAGCCTGCTCGACAGTTATCTCGTTTCCGAATATCTGAATCTTGTGAACACGTGGGGCTTGCCTTTGTGCGTATGGCTCGATGTCTTGGTCAAATGGGCAATCGCCGTTTGCGTCAACCTGTACTGGGTTACTTGAATCTTCACCATCCCATACTCTCCAACGTATTGATACGTCGCTGGCATTGATAATGTTTTCCATAAAATATCCTTGGTCGGAGAATGCTGTCCAGCCCAACTTGTGCTTTTCAGACCCCATCCAGACAAGGGGCTTCCATTCGCCATCGCCAATCTTGTAGTCGCATTTTATGCCTCGTCCCCATGATGTTGACGACCATGACCATTGGATTCTTTCTACGTAAGGTATGTGGTCTATCTCCATCCATCCGTGGCGTGATACCCATTTGCCGTTGTCGTCTTTAATTCCCTCGTTGCGGCACATCTGCACGAAGCCAGCTTCACCATAAACAGGTTTGTTGTTGGCATCATATTTTATATTGTCCTCGAGATAAGTGGTATGTCCTGCCACTGTCCAGTTGTTATAATTCGATGCGCTGTTTCCGCAGCATTTCTGTCCGAGATAATACTGGCGGCAGAAGGCGGCAGTGGCCCCCGCCATACCATTGCTTGATTTTTTGTTGGCAAAGGTGCAGTTGTGGAATAATATAGGGTATTTGATCTCTGCATTTCCGTTTACTGGGACATACTGTATAGTGTTGACATAAGCTCCTGAAGAGTATTCTGGACAAGCCACGCCAGTCTCTCCTTTCCATGTGTCAGGCCATGTTTCATCACTAAAATTGATGTCAATAATCTTCTTGTACGTGGAGGAATTGCTCCATTGTGTCACTACTGATGGAGGGTCAAGACTCCCCTCTATCGTGGCATGCGCAGGCATAAGCGATAGTAGTGCTATGCCGATAACACTTACAGCTTTGAATCTCTTAAACATTGTATATAAATTTTGTTAGTAGTCATTAGTAAAATGTGTCTTCCTTACACGATTGTTCTGCAAATATAATATATTTATGTTTGCGTACCAAATTAATTTTAGTGAAAAAGGTACGTCTTCGCACATGCTCAACTATATATTTACCAATGCTCAAGTATATCTTTATAGTTGCTTAGGTGTATCATTGTAGATGCTCAGGTGGGTAGTTATGAAAACGTAATCAATAGAATAGATGTTAATAATGTAGGTTTTTTATTAAACAAGCAGAATAATGTCGATAAAAATGTGTATGTTTGCACAAGTACATGATGTGTGCATTAGATAAATCAAGACATAAAAGAACTTCAATAAGAATAAGATTATGAACGAAGAAAGACTTTACAGAATGATTGAGGAGAAGGAGGGATTGGTCTCTCTTGCCTTTCCTGCATTGATGAGAAAGGTGTATGTGTGGATGACACTTGCATTGGTGATAACGGGTTTTACGGCTTACGGCATAGCTGAAAACCCGGGATTGGCATATACTATAGTAACAAACCGACTGCTACTTTGGGGACTTATCATAATAGAGTTCGGACTTGTAATTGCTATCACAGGTGCGATAAACCGTTTGTCGGCTGCTACGGCAACGTTACTCTTCGTGCTTTATTCCATAGTGAACGGTGCCACGCTGTCGGTGATATTCCTTGCTTATACCATCTCGTCAATAGCCAGCGTGTTCTTCATAACAGCAGGCACGTTTGCCGTTATGGCATTTGTGGGCTATACTACGAAGAAGGATTTGACATCCTTAGGTAGGATATTGTTTATGGGGTTGATAGGCATTATCATTGCCACAATAGTAAATCTTTTCCTCGGTAACTCTATGCTGAATATGATAATAAGTTATGTGGGAGTGGTGGTATTTGTTGGTCTTACGGCTTACGATTCTCAGAAGATAAAGAATATGCTATATGCTGCTGACGATATGACAGAGGAGGCACAGAAGCTAGCACTACTGGGTTCGCTGACTCTCTATCTCGACTTTATAAACCTTTTCCTGTGGATATTAAGAATATTCGGAAACAATAGAGATTAAGGGAATTTATATACAAACTGATGATAATAATATAGCTATCAGTATCCTTTAAGGTCGCTTCTGCCTGTATGCATAGATACAAAAAATATGCAAAAATACAACTTTTAATGTATGGATATTTGCTTAAGAGGGATATTTTGTATACTTTTGCAGTATAAACGAAAAAGTATACAGCAATGAAAGAGAAGACAAATAGGTTGGAAGTGCTTAAAATGCTTATCTCTAGCAAGGAGCTGAGCAATCAGGATGAGGTGCTGATTGCACTTGAAGCAGAGGGCTTTCATATAACTCAAGCTACATTGAGTCGCGATTTAAAACAGCTCAAAGTGGCAAAGGCTGCAAGCATGAATGGAAGATATATGTATGTACTGCCTAATGAAACGATGTATAAAAGGGTGTCGAGCAATGTTTCTGCGAGGGAGATGATGCAGTCGTCGGGCTTCCGCTCTATAAACTTCTCGGGTAATATGGTGGTTGTCAAGACCCGTCCAGGTTATGCCAGTAGTATAGCATATAATATAGACAATAGCGACATCCCGCAGATATTGGGCACTATTGCTGGCGATGATACTATATTCATAGTGAAAGGTGTAGGCGTAACAAACGACGAAATAGTGGAAGGCTTGCGCCATATATTGCCGAATATAGAGTTTTGATGCAATAGGAAAGGTGTACAAGGCTCTTTTCTGTTAGCTCAGATAATAATAATATAGGTATGTGTACCTTATATAATAAAAAGGCAGAGGGGAATATGACTTTCGTCATACTCCCCTCTACCTTTAATACTACAAAAGCATAAGGTTTAAGAATGCAAGAATTACTTGCCGTGGTTCTCGTCAGAAACAGAAAGTTTCTTGCGACCCTTAGCGCGACGTGCTGCAAGCACGCGACGACCGTTCTTTGTTGCCATTCTCTCACGGAAACCGTGCTTGTTTACACGTCTTCTGTTGTGTGGCTGAAATGTTCTTTTCATTGTCTTTTATTTATTTTATTTGTTATTTGTTTATACGCTTTGGGCTGCAAAATTACTCATTTCTTTTGATTTAACCAAAAGTAAAGCCATTTTTGCGCAGTTCTTTTATGGTTTTTTCTGAAATTATTGTAACTTTGCAGCGCAAAAAAGGGTAAAAACAATTATTTATAACGTTAACCTTCATGTTGTCTGATGATGAAGGTTCCCTTGTAAATAGCGAAAGAAAACAATTTATAAGCAATAAATAAAAATGATTAATTCACAGGACATTAAGAAAGGCGTTGCTGTTCGTATGGACGGCGGCATTTGGGTTTGCATCGACTTCCAACACCGCAAGCCAGGTAAGGGTAATACCATCATGATCATCAAGCTTAAGAACGTAACAGACGGTCGTGTACTTGAGCGTCGTTTCAACATTGGTGAGAAGCTTGAGGATGTTTCTATCACTCGTCGCCCATACCAGTATCTCTATAAGGAGGGTCAGGACTATATCTTCATGAACCAAGAGACCTACGACCAAACTCCTATACCTGCAGAGCTCGTTTCTGGAGTAGAGTTTATGAAAGAGTCTGATATTGTGGAGGTCGTTTCTGATGCAGATACAGAGACTGTGCTTTATGCCGAGATGCCTGTAAAGACAAACTTGCGTGTTACTCACAGCGAGCCAGGTATCAAGGGTGATACAGCTACAAACGCTACAAAGCCTGCTACACTGGAGAGTGGCGCAGAGGTTCGTGTTCCTTTGTTTATCAATGAGGGCGACCTTATCCAGGTTGATACCCGCGATGGTAGCTATCTGAGTCGCGTAAAGGAATAAGCCTTAATATTAAATAAGGTAAGCACCAAGGGTGAAGACTCCGGTTGTTGCATTCCTCAAGTAGTAAGGTTTGCGCAGACGGGTTCTTTGCCCTTCTTTATTTATAGTAGCATTGGCAATAATAATTTTAAGGAGAATATATGAAATACTCGATAATTGTTCCTGTATATAACCGTCCGGACGAGGTAAGCGAACTATTGGACAGTCTGACGGAACAGACAGAAAAAGACTTTGAGGTGATAATAGTGGAGGACGGAAGCACGTTGACTTGCGAAGAAGTATGCAAGTATTATGATACGAAGCTCGACTTACATTACTTCAAGAAGCCCAATAGCGGTCCTGGACAGAGTAGAAATTACGGAGTGGAAAGGGCAAAAGGAGAGTATGTCATTATTCTCGATTCGGATGTGGTGCTGCCTCCGGGATATATAGATAGTATTAGTGAGGAGCTGGCTCACGAGTCTGTCGATGCTTTCGGAGGTCCCGACAAGGCACATTCCTCTTTTACAGATGTGCAGAAAGCTATAAGCTATTCGATGACAAGTTTCTTCACGACAGGGGGAATACGCGGAAGTAAAAAGAAGAAACTTGATAAGTTTTATCCACGCTCTTTCAATATGGGAGTGCGCAGAGAGGTATACAACAAACTTGGAGGTTTCTCCAAGATGCGCTTTGGCGAAGACATAGATTTCAGTATTAGGATATTCAAAGCAGGATGCAAGTGCAGACTATTCCCCGAATCGTGGGTGTGGCATAAGCGTCGTACTGACTTCAGAAAGTTCTTTCGTCAAGTATATAATAGCGGTATTGCCCGCATAAACCTATATAAGAAATACCCAGAGTCATTAAAGCTGGTGCATCTCTTGCCTATGGTGTTTACCGTAGGGGTTATTTGTCTTGTATTGCTTTCAGCTGTTGGCAGAGTGTTGATGCACTACGATGATATAGATCGATGGTATTGGATGTGTGCAGCTCCGTGGTTGCCTATCATAGCCTATAGTCTACTTATATTTATCGATGCGTCAAGACAGAACCACAGTATGAAGATAGGTCTTGAGAGTATTGCTGCAGCTTTTGTACAGCTTATGGGATATGGATGCGGATTTCTTGAGGCATGGTGGAAACGCTGTGTGCTGAAGAAAGATGAGTTTAGTGCATTCGAAAAGACTTTCTATAAATAGAATAGGTTGGAGTTCATGTTTTTTCTTTATAATAATGAAGGTTAATTGGCATGATTATAAAACTTAAATAGTCAATCATGGAAACATTAAGCATAACACAATGGGCTGAAGAAGACCGCCCTCGAGAGAAGATGATGCGCCTTGGAGCTGCGGCGTTGTCTAATGCAGAACTTCTTGCAATACTTATAGGTAGCGGTTCACCAGGAGAGAGTGCCGTGGAACTGATGAAGAAAGTACTCAGCGACTGCAAGAATAACCTTAACACCCTTGGTAAGATGACTGTTGACGAACTGACCGATAGTAAATACAAAGGGCTTGGTCCTGCTAAGGCAATAACGATACTTGCCGCTTGTGAGCTTGGAAAACGACGTCAGATAGAAAAAGCAGAGGAACGAAATAGGTTCGACTCGGCACTCTCCATCTACGAATATATGCACCCGCACATGCAAGACCTTGCCACAGAACAGGCATGGATACTGCTGCTTAATCAAAACCTTAAACTTATCAGGTCGATGCAGATATCCACAGGAGGGATAAGCGAGACGGCAGTAGATGTAAGGGTGATATTGCGTGAAGCGTTGTTGTGCAATGCCACGGTAGTAGCCCTTTGTCATAATCATCCAAGCAATAATACTACTCCGAGCGGAGATGACGACAGGCTGACACAACGTTTGCAAAAAGCCTGTGATACAATGCGCATATATCTCCTTGACCATGTAATAATTACCGATGGAGATTATTATAGTTATAAGGAGAACGGAAAACTTTAAGTTGTATTATTCGGAATTTATATATAAATTTGCAGTATAAAACTAAATAAAAATCGTCCTGTTACAGTAAAATAATTATTATGACACAAGAAGAAAAGACAAAGATAGAGGAGAGAATCGTTGATGTGTTGAAGACCGTTTACGATCCTGAAATTCCTGTAAATATATACGACCTTGGCTTGATATATAAAATAGAGGTTAATGATGAGGGCGTTGTGGATATTGATATGACATTTACTGCTCCGTCATGTCCAGCTGCAGACTTTATTCTTGAGGATGTACGTCAGAAGGTTGACACACTGGAGGGTGTGAAGTCGGCAAACGTAAACCTCGTTTTCGAACCAGCATGGGATCAGAGTATGCTTAGCGAGGAAGCAAGATTGGAAATGGGGTTGGATTAAGGCGGGTTCTAAAAATTACCTTTGATGTATTTTTGAATTTTAGTCGAGTAGATTTTTCTGTCTTTCCGAGGGAGCATAGCAGGCTATGCGACTGAAGAAGGACGAAAAAGATGCCGGATAAAAGCAAAAAGACACAAAGAGTATATCCGTCAAAATATAATTTAATAATGCGTGGAATTTTTAGAACACGCCTTAAATAGAATTGAGTATTGATACAGCATTCTAAACACAAAATATGAAGAACATATATATACTTTCCGATGCGCATCTGGGGTCACTTGCCATAGAGCATGGTAGGATGCACGAGCGACGGCTGGTGCGCTTTCTCGATGATATAAAGCACAAGGCGGCTGCCGTTTATCTGCTTGGCGATATGTTTGACTTTTGGTACGAATACAAATATGTCGTTCCAAAGGGATATACGCGCTTTCTTGGCAAGTTGTCTGAGCTAACTGATTTGGGAGTAGAGGTGCACTACTTTACGGGAAACCATGACATTTGGATGTATGGGTATCTTGAAGAGGAGTGCGGAGTAATACTCCACAAGAAGCCAGAGACGGTGGATATATATGGCAAACTCTTCTATCTCGCTCACGGCGACGGACTTGGCGACCCAGACAGGAACTTCAAAGTGATACGCAAGATATTCCATAGCCGTATTTGTCAGCGGCTGTTTAGTATGATACATCCTCGTTGGGGAGTATGGTTCGGACTTGAATGGGCAAAGCGGAGTCGCCAAAAGCGTGCTGACGGTAAAGAACCACCGTATTTGGGAGAAGACAAAGAGTACCTTGTGCAGTATGCCAAAGAATATATGTCAACGCATCCCAATATCGACTATTATATATTTGGGCATCGCCATATTGAGCTTGACCTAATGCTTTCCCGTAATGTCAGGATGATGATTCTTGGCGATTGGATATGGCAATTCTCGTATGTAGTGTATGATGGCGAACACCTATTCCTTGAAGAGTATGTGGAAGGGGAGAGCAAATTATAGTATTGGTTATTGGCGGAAAGTAACAGGCGATTAGATAAAGTGTTAATCCAATAAAACTTATACGCCTAAAACAACAATAAAGGCTGCGAAATTCTCGCAGCCTTTATCATGATAATTATTCTTAAACCCTCCTATGGGGTATTGGGGTGTCTTTACAACAGAGCCATAGTGTCGGAAGCAATCATTAGCTCTTCGTCTGTAGGGATGACAACAACTGTTATCTTAGACTCTGGAGTAGAGATTATAGCTTCTTCGCCATGGATACCCATGTTCTTCTCTGTGTCAATCTCAATACCCATGAAGCTCAAGCCCTTGCATACGTTCTCACGCATATTTGCCTGATTCTCGCCTACACCAGCTGTAAATACGATGATGTCGCAACCGTTCATTGCGGCTACATAAGAACCAATATATTTGCGGATACGATAGCAATACATGTCGAACGCAAGTTTAGCACGCTCGTTACCTGCCTCGTTTGCTGAGAAGATTTCACGCATATCAGAAGAAATGCCAGAAACACCGAGCAATCCACTCTTCTTATTCAAGAGGTTAGACATACCGTCTGCATCCAATCCAAGTTTCTTCTCGATGAATGTAACGGCACCACCGTCGATGTCGCCACTGCGAGTACCCATCATAAGTCCCTCCAGAGGAGTAAGACCCATAGAGGTGTCTACACACTTACCGTCTTTCACTGCAGCGATACTGCCACCATTACCAATATGGCAAGTGATAATCTTCTTACCTTCAGCCTTGATGCCCAAATATTCGCAAACACGCTGTGAAACATAGCGGTGGCTCGTTCCGTGGAAGCCATAGCGGCGAACGCCGTACTTCTCGTATAGCTCGTAAGGTATAGCATACATATACGATTCCTTAGGCATGGTCTGGTGGAACGCTGTGTCAAATACGCCAACCTGTGGCAAGCCTGGCATAAGTTCCTGAACGGCACGTACACCTTTCAAGTTTGCTGGGTTGTGAAGAGGAGCAAGGTCTGTGCAATCCTCAAAAGCTTTGAGCACTTCGTCGGTGAGTAGCACACTCTTATTAAACTTCTCTCCGCCGTGTACCATACGGTGTCCTACGGCATCAATCTCTTTAAGGTCTTTTATTACGCCGATTTCTGGATCAGTAAGTAGGCTGAAGATGAATTTTACACCTTCTGTATGCTCAGGGATGTCGTGCATAATGGTCTTCTTCTCACCGTTGGCAAGTTTAACCTTAACGAAAGCTTCGTCGAGTCCTACACGTTCAGCACCTCCTGATGTCATGACAGTCTTGCTGTCCATGTCATAAAGGGCATATTTAATTGATGAACTTCCACAGTTCAATACTAATATTTTCATAATTTAAATCTTGATTTTTACACTCTAAAGAATTAATTCTGCTTAGCATCCATTGCCTGACAGGCAGTGATAGCAACCATCTTGTAGATGTCGTCAACAGAACAACCACGGCTAAGGTCGTTCACAGGACGTGCGATACCCTGAAGAATAGGACCGAGGGCAACGGCATCACCAAGACGCTGAACGAGCTTGTATGCGATGTTGCCTACCTCAAGGCAAGGGAATACAAGAACATTTGCTTTACCAGCAATGTCGCTACCTGGAGCTTTCTTCTCGCCAACAGAAGGAACAAGTGCAGCATCAGCCTGTAGCTCACCGTCTACCTTCAGCTCAGGAGCAAGCTCTTTTGCCAATTTTGTTGCTTCTACCACTTTGTCTACAACCTCGTGCTTTGCGCTGCCCTTTGTTGAGAAGCTGAGCATTGCTACACGTGGGTCTGCGAAACCAGCTACCGACTTAGCAGTCTGGGCTGTACATACAGCAATCTGTGCCAACTGCTGTGCGTCTGGCATAGGTGTTACGGCAACATCGCCAACTACCAATACGCCGTTCTCGCCATACTGTGGCTGTTTAGTAATAAGGAGCATAGCACCGCTTACGCAAGAGATGCCTGGAGCACACTTGATAATCTGTAGAGCAGGGCGCAGGGTGTCGCCAGTTGTGCTGAGGGCACCTGAAATCTGTCCGTCTGCATCACCAGTCTTGATAATCATACATCCAAGATATAGTGGGTTCTTTACAAGCTCTCTGGCTTGCTCTATTGTCATACCCTTCTTCTTGCGGATTTCAGCCAGCAATGCTGCGTACTCTTCGCTTTTTGGGTTGTTCTCTGGGTCAATAAGTGTAGCCTTGTCGATGTTTTTAAGTCCCCATTTCTCTGCCAAGGCATGAATCTCGTCTGGGTTTCCGATGAGTATAAGGTTAGCGATGTCGTCAGCCAATACCTGGTCGGCTGCTCTCAATGTGCGCTCTTCTGTTGCTTCAGGGAGCACGATGCGCTGCTTGTTGCTTTTAGCGCGCTCGATAATTGATTGTACTAAATCCATGATTTAATTTGTATTTTAAAATAAGTTGTTTTTTCTTGTTAGATTTTGCGGTGTAGACTATGTGCATCGCTGTTACCTTGCAAAAGTAAGAATTTTATTTTAAAGAAAATATTAATTATTCCTTTTTTATTATTGCTTACTCATTATCTCGTCGAGAGCTGTATAGAAGGCAGGGTCTTCTCCGATAACAGTATGGAGCAGTTCGCCGTTCTTTCCAACGATGAATTTTGTTGGGAAACCTTGTATTCCATAGACGCCTGTTATATCTCCCATTCCCTTGGGGTTATATACATGTATCCATGGCAACTGTAGTTCTTTTACTGCAGCTTTCCATTTAGCGTCGGTATCACCGCAGTCTACACCTACAATCTCCAGCTTGCCCTTGTATTTCTCGTAGTATTTCTTCATCTCAGGCATACCTTTGATGCACCATCCGCACCAGCTTCCCCAGAAGTCGATAACAACAATCTTTCCTCTCAAGCTTGACAGTGTGAATGTCTTGCCATTGATATCGGTAAGCGAGAAGTCGGGTGCCATCTCTGTACTTGTGCTTATTGTCGCTGTCGTATTGTCGCTGTTGTTCTCTTTGTTGTCTTTTTGTTGGCGGTTGATGGTGCATGTAGCCATAGCCATAGCAGCAACGAGAAGCATTGCCGTTGTAAGGAATATTTGTCTTTTCATACGTAATAATCGTTAAGTTTATAATGTTTGTTACTATGTTTTTAATAATGTGCGATATGCTCACTTGCAAAATTAAGGATTTATATTGATATTATGAAATGTGGATTTGATAAATTCAACATATTTACAGCATATAACTAATTTGTGGCTCATTCATGGTTATTCGTGCTTTCCCCTTATGCACATGAATACTCATGAATGAGCCACAAATCATAATGAATAATATTGCGTAGCTTTTACTTGTAAAACAAAAAACGGCTATGCTACTTATTTCCTTGATGAGCCTTAATAATTGTATTTGTAGACAGGGCGAACAGCTTGTCCATAATAACGGTAGTCTATCGCATTACCAATGACAAAATTTGTTACCACATATTTACTCCCAGAACCACTCATGCCAAAAAACTTTGCGTACTGGTCGCTGTCATAAGTGGAGCTCCAAATAAAAACAAATCCAGTGCCTACTTTTTGGTTATAAAGGCGTCCTGTAAGTGGAATGAATAGGCGGTTGTTGATGTTGCTTTTGTCTACACAAAGAATTCCATCCACACCGTATGTTACACCATCTACTTCTTCATTAGCTGATATACGGTAAATATTTCCTTCAGTAATTTTCCCATTTGTAATTTGCTTTGCCTTACATTCTTTTGATGCTTGGTTTTCTCCACAGCATGCATTTCTTAATTTAGCAAAATCGGGTATATCTGCCAAAAAGAGACCTAAAAATAGCTGCGAGGGACAGTAATATTTCTAAATATCTAAAAGTTAGTTGATAGTTTATATTATTTTTTTTGTTTTATCTGTCATTCTGTCATCGGGAGATGTAAGCGTGTGAGAGTAAATAAGTTATGCTGCTGACGGATAATGTATATTTACAATATCTGTCATGTATCTGTCATAAATAGGATGAAACAAGGATTTTGTTTGGGAAAGCATAATATTTTATGAAAAATCCAACGCCAATAACATCGCCTTCACCTGCTCTGACAAATAGAAAATGGTAGCAATATACTATAATAAGGTGTGTCCCCATGTGTTGTATAGTGTATTTTTATACATTATTGTGTATATGTATGGAAAACGTTATGAATAGGTATAGATAACGTTATGTGTGAGTTTAGGGGACGTCAGGCGTAAGTTTAGGCAACGTTATGTGTAAGTTTAGATAACGTCAGGTGTACCCTCAGAATTGGAAACAACCCACTTGATGCGGTTGATGTCATGGATGTTCATGTTAAGAGTAATCCATGCTTAGTTTCTTTTCTTCCTTCATGGAGATGATGGGGTGTAGTGTGCTTGATGCCGAAGAATATTGCGAGGAGGTAGGAAAGTAGCAATCGCCAAAAGTGAAGAAAGGATAAATTTTAGAAATATATACCATTTTTTTGTTGCTACATATTAATATAATATGTATATTTGTATCGAAATAACTATCTAATATATTTTATGAATTTGATAAATATATGAAATCGCTAGGCTATTTACATACGAGAAACACTTTATTCAATAATAAACTTATATCTATGAACAAAAAATCTTTACTTATTTTGACGTTCCTGTTATGCTTCGTGATGGGAATGTCGGCAGACAAGGTTATTGTCTTTAATGAAAGTACAGGAACCTCCGATGGTTCAAAAGCGGTTACGTCGATGACTGATATCGTGAAGTCGGGAAGCGAAAACCTTTCAAGCGTATCTGATGCAGAGTATGTTTATCTCGCAAAAGCTGGGTATGGACTAAAGCTAGGAACTGGTTCAAAGCCTGGTAAGTTGACCCTTAATCTTGCTGCAACATGCAAACCAACGGCAATAAAGTTTAAGGCTGCGTGGTTTAAATCAGGTGAACAGACGGTTACTGTGGCAGGACAAGAGTTTGCATCCTTGACAAGTGAAATTGCAGAATATACAGTAACTCTTGATGGTAACACAGAAGTAAGCTCTATTACTATTACTACTTCACCAAAACGTGCGTATATCACAGAAATTACTATTGTAGAGGGTGAAGCAGCAAAGGTTGCCACTCCAACAATCAGTGGTACATCTCCTTTCTTTGGTACTACAACTGTAACGTTGGGTTGCACTACGGAAGGTGCAAAGGTGTACTATACACTTGACGGCACCGAACCTACAAAGGAGAGCACAGTGTATACAGAGCCTATCACTATCGACAAGACAACAACCGTAAAGGCAGTTGCAAGTGATGGCGAGAACTTAAGTAGCGTGGCAACAAAGGAGTTTGTACTTGCTCCTACGGTGGCTACGATATCAGAACTCGTTGCGCTGGACGACAAGACGGAGTTTCAGTTCACGGGCGAGACTACTGTAGTGGCTCTGCCAACAGCGAAAAATCTATATTTGAAGGATGCTACAGGCTATGTACTTGCCTATGACCAGACGGGCGAGAAGTTCAAATTTGAGGTAGGTCAGCACATTGCTGGCGGATGGAAAGGCAAGGTGTCTGTATACAACGGACTTTTCGAAGCAGTACCATCCACAGACTTGACAGCTGTGGCTGACGTGAAAGATGAAATCACTTACGATACAAAGACGGCAGCCGACGTAACCGTTGATAATGCCAATACCGTGGCATACTTAAAGGGCGTAACATACACAGCTCCAGAAACAGGCAAAAAGAACTTTGAGATTAAGGAAGGCGAAACCACAGTGGCTGGTTATAACCAGTTTGGCATTGAGATAGCAGCTCCAGTGGAGGGCAGAACATACGATATCCTCGGTGTTATCAGTCGCTACAACAACAACGCACAGTTCCAGCCTATTTCCATCACTGCAGTTCCTCAGGTAGTAAATGTAGAGATTGCTGCAGAAGATGGCGCAGACCTTGCCACGCTGGTAGAAAATAAGGTTGCGGAAGTTACTGCTGCAGGCGACACGGTAGGTCACATAAGCGTTACCCTCGCCAAAGATGGTAAATATACAGTAAGCAAGCCTATCGAGACAGTAGGCGATTTCTTTCTTGCAGGTGTTAAGGAAGCTCCTGCCACTATCGATGCAAGCGCAAATAGCGGCGCATTCCTGCAGTTGTCAGCAACTCCAGATGTAGCAACATTGGGAACAGGTGATTATTACCACGTAAAGGGCTATATAAGCATAAGCTATGTAAATATAGATAACGTAAAGGGACAGCTCGTTTACGACAACAATGTTAAGTATTGCGTAGAGAATCTCACTATAGATGGTTGTAAGGTTGGTCTAGCCAGCGATGAGGCAACAGGAGTAAACAGCAATGCAATAATATATTTCAAGGGCGGTTATGCAAACACACTCTCTGTAACAAACTCAACCTTCTGGAACACAGGCGCATCAGATGTCAAGTATTTCGTGCAGTATAACAACAACGGACGTGCCACACGTGCAGGATATGATTATAACTTTGTTATATTCCAGAACAATACATTCCATAATGTAGCAGTAAAAGGTCAGTGGGCAAACTATGGAGGTTTCAACGGACAGAAATGCTCATCGTTCGTCGTAACAGACAATATCTTCTCTAACTGTGGTAATGCTCAGGTAGCCCGCAGAATACTTGGAGGACGCGGCGCAAGCTCTTATGCGGAAGGTATGGTAACATTCAACAACAATACCTATATGACAAAGGCTGTTTCTGAAGACAACGTAGAAACTACAACATTCGAGAATGATGCTCAGTATGATGCTAGCGGCACGGTGATAGAGATGGATCCAATGTTCAAAGATGCAGCAAATGCAGACTTCACCATCGGACAGAGCACCAAGCAGGCTAAGCTAAAGACAGGCGACCCACGCTGGTTGGTAGAGTTCGTAGCAGAAGATGTTACAGCAGCAAAGGCAGCTCTCCTTGCAGAGATACAGAAGGCAACACAGTTGCTCGGTGATGCTGATACAGAAACCAACGAGGCAGCAAAGGCTTTGAAGGATGCTATCGACAAGGCACAGAATACTTACGACAACTCAGAGTTTAACTCAGAGCTGGAGAAAGCACTTGAAGAGTTGAAAGCAGCCGAGGAGGCATACATCACATCCGCTATCAGCAACATAAATAGCGATAAGGCAAACGATGGCGCATGGTACACACTTCAGGGAATGAAGGTAGAAAAGCCTCAGAATGGTATCTTCATCCACAACGGAAAGAAGGTGGTATTGAAATAATAACCATATAGAACAGAATTGCCATCCCCCTTTATAGGGAGGCAAAAGGATAGAAAGAGAACCGCACGGCTTGTAATGGCAGTGCGGTTCTCTTATTGCATACAGGCTGCGAAAGCGTACCAATAAGCCAAAAACAGAAACTTTTTAAGACATAAAGCATATATTTCCAGAAAAATATCTAATTTTGTACCATTATATATAGGAGGCAACAAATGGTTAAGTTACTTGTAAATATGTACCCCCTGATGCTTGCCAACTTGTAAAACTCGAACTTGTCTATCAGTTAACTGTAATATAAAAACATAAAATATCAATGACAACAAACGAATTCTTCAGAAAAATGATGAGCAAAAAGCTATGGGGAAACCTCGCAGCAATGCTCATTGTTGTCGTGTTGTTGTGTCTTGGCGTGAAATTCGGACTCGACTTGTATACACATCACGGTGAGGAAATCGAGGTGCCAAACATAAAGCATAAGCTATACAGCGATGCAGAACAACTCCTTTCAAACCACGGATTAGAAATAGAAGTAACGGACACAGGGTATGTGCGCTCACTCCCTCCCGACTGCATCTTGGAACAAATCATTGCGCCAGGCACAAAGGTAAAAAGGGGCAGAGTAATATATGTGATAATAAACTCCGACCATTCGCCACTGCTAACGTTGCCCGACCTTATAGACAACAACTCTTATCGAGAGGCAAGGGCTAACCTGATAGCAATGGGCTTTAAGGTAGGCCCTCCGCAGTATGTATCGGGAGAGAAAGACTGGGTGTACGGAATAACCTGTCGAGGGCAGAACTTGCATAACGGACAACGTGTTTCAGTCGACGATGTGCTAACGATACAAGTGGGCGACGGAGTGATGAACATGGATGAAGATATCACCTATATGGATCCAGAATATCCAGAACACCATGGCGACTCGCTCAACTCCTCTGGCTCGGAGCGTGAGTCGGGAGTGATACAAGGTAGCGGAGGAAATGATGAGTTTGAGGTTGTTGCTGCCCCAGAATAAACCATAGCGTTAATAAGAATGACAGAAGACATAATACAATATACAGAAGAAGAGCTTACAGAAGACGAAAACGGACAGCTTTATGAACACCTTCGCATAGTTGTTGACAAGGGGCAGGTGCCATTGCGTATCGACAAGTTTATGACCGAAAAGCTGCAGCATACAAGCAGAAACCGTATACAGAGGGCTGCAGATGCAGGCTTCGTTCATGTAAACGAGAAACCCGTAAAGAGCAACTATAAGGTTCGTCCGCTGGATGTTATAACCTTGATGCTCGACCGTCCGCAATATGACAGCAGTATAGAGCCAGAAGACATACCGCTAAATGTGGTGTACGAAGACTCAGAACTTATGGTTATAAACAAGCCCGCAGGTATGGTGGTTCACCCAGGATGCGGAAACTATCACGGAACACTCGTAAATGCCGTGGCGTGGCATCTGAAAGATGTACCAAATTACGACCCTAACGACCCTGAAGTAGGACTTGTTCATCGTATAGATAAAGATACAAGTGGCTTACTCGTTGTGGCAAAGACGCCATTGGCAAAGACAATGCTCGCAATGCAGTTCTTCAACAAAACCACTCACCGCAGTTATAATGCCCTTGTATGGGGAAACTTCGTTGAGAACGAGGGACGTATAGAAGGAAACATCGGTAGAGACCCGAAAGATCGTTTGCGTATGGCAGTGTTTCCACCAGACTCGGAAATCGGTAAGTCGGCTGTAACCCACTATAGGGTATTGGAACGCTTCGGATATGTAACCCTCGTAGAATGTATACTCGAAACTGGGCGTACTCATCAGATACGTGCACACATGAAGCACATAGGACATCCGCTCTTCAGCGACGAACGCTATGGTGGCGACGAGATAATTCGTGGAGAGAGATGCGGAAGTTATCAGCAGTTTATACGCAACTGCTTTAAGGTATGTCCTCGTCAGGCACTACATGCCAAGACACTCGGTTTTGTTCATCCCAAGACGGGAAAGCAGATGGACTTTACGTCAGAGCAGCCAGAAGATATGGCAGAACTGCTTGAGAAATGGAGAAAGAGAGTTTAAAGGCGGGTTCTAAAACACGCCTAAAATATAGAAATAACTAAAACAACATATTATTATGAAGAATCTAAAAAGAACAATAGCCATCGTTTGTGGTGGCGATTCATCAGAGCATGATGTGTCTTTGCGCTCGGCACAAGGTCTCTATTCTTTCTTTGACAAGGAGCGTTATAATGTTTATATCGTTGATATGAAGGGGCTCGACTGGCATGTAGAACTGCATGACGGCACCACAGCACCTATTGACCGTAATGATTTCTCCTTTAAAGAAGACGGGAAAACAATATTCTTCGACTATGCCTATATTACAATCCATGGTACACCAGGAGAGAATGGTATATTGCAAGGATATTTCGAACTTATCCATCTGCCATACTCCACAAGTGGCGTCTTGGTAGAGGCAATGACATTCGATAAGTTTGTACTTAATCAGTATCTTCGTGGCTATGGCGTAAGCGTAGCCGACAGTCTTCTTATCCGTAAGGGATACGAAACTCTCGTTAGCGACGATGAGATAGAGGAAAAAATAGGTATGCCATGCTTCGTAAAGCCAGCTGCAGACGGCAGTAGCTTCGGAGTGTCGAAGGTTAAGAATAAAGATCAGCTCGCTCCAGCCATACGTAAGGCTATAATGGAGAGCGATGATGTGATGGTAGAGAAATTTATCGAAGGAACAGAGATATCTATCGGTTGCTACAAAACACATGATAAGAGTGTGGTATTGCCAGCAACAGAGGTTGTTACTCAGAACGAATTCTTCGATTATGACGCAAAATACAATGGCAAGGTTACTGAAATAACACCAGCTCGCCTTAGTGATGAAACGACACAGCGTGTTAAAGAGATAACAAGTACTATCTATGATATCCTTCATTGCAACGGCATCATCCGTATAGACTACATTATAAGTCGTGGAAAGGGAAGCAACGGTGAAGAAGTGGACAAGGTGAACATGATAGAGATTAATACTACTCCTGGTATGACAGCCACAAGCTTTATCCCTCAGCAGGTGAAGGCTGCAGGACTCAATATGACGGATGTGCTTACCGATATCGTAGAGAATCAGTTCAGATAAAAAAAGGATTTCAAAAATAGTGATTGCATTATGACTATACCATCAATATACGACGATATTCGTCCGTTTGAGCCACAAGAGTTGCCAGAGGTCTTTAAGCGTCTGCTTGCTAACGAGCAGTTTAAACAGGTCTTGGCATATCTTTACCCAGGAGTTCCAATAGAGGCAATAGAGGCGAAGATGATGCAATGTAAGTCGAACCTCGACTTTCAACTTGCTTTCTGCTATGATTTCCTTAAGAGTCTAATGGCAAAAGCCAGTACAGGATGGGATATGGATACAAAGGATGTTGACGTTGAAAAGCGTTACACCTTTGTTAGCAATCATCGCGACATAGTGCTCGACTCCGCTCTCCTTGATGTGTTGCTATATGATGCAGGTTTCAAAACCACGTGTGAGATAGCCATTGGCGATAATCTGCTCTCTCTTCCGTGGGTAAAAGATTTAGTAAGACTTAACAAGTCGTTTATCGTTCAGCGTTCGCTCGCACCAAGAGAAATGCTTCTTGCAAGTAAGAAGATGTCAGAGTATATGCATTTTGTCCTAAAGGAGAAGAACGACAATATATGGATTGCTCAGCGAGAGGGTAGGGCAAAAGACTCCGATGACAGGACGCAACCGTCTATCCTAAAGATGATGGCAATGGGGGGTGAGGGTACTCCCGTGGAACGTCTTATGCAGTTGCACATCGTTCCGCTATCTATTTCTTATGAATATGACCCTTGCGATTTCTTGAAAGCTGCAGAGTTTCAGTTGAAGCGAGATGTTCAAGGATGGAAAAAGTCGGCAAACGATGATGTCGTGAGTATGAAGACAGGTATTCAGGGGTACAAGGGACAGGTTCATTACCACTGTGCTCCTTGTATAGATGAATATCTGAAGAACCTTTCTCCCGATATACCAAAGACAAAAGTATTTGATGTTATAGCGGAACATATTGACCAGGAGATCTTCCGTAATTACCGTCTGTATCCATCAAACTATATCGCTATGGATATTCTTGATAATAGTTCTGCCCATAACGATAAATATACAGATAAGGATATAGCATCGTTTAATAAGTATATAGAGGGACAGATTGCCAAGATTGATATCCCTAATAAAGACACTGCGTTCCTAAAGGAGCGTATGCTAACGATGTATGCTAATCCCGCAAGAAATTATATCGCTGCAACAAGCAAATAAATGAGAGATATGATAAACCGTAAGACTACTGCTGCCTGTTTTCTGTTGCTGATATTGTCCGCATTTTATTGCGGATGCACTTCAGAAGCGTATGATACAGGCGATGGTAGTCTTTCATATATGCGTGCTGACTTTGTTGAGGCTCAGACTGATGTCAATGCAATGGTAGTTTCTGCCACTTTAGATGACGGAACAACGCTGTCTCTCGCCCCTTCTGCCAAGGCAGACTGGATAACTACTAAGGATACTGTATATAGAGCATTATTATATTATAATAAGGTGGAAGACAAATCTACGGTGGCTTCCATTGCTATAAGTCAGGTTCTTGTGCCTAATGTGGTAAGCGGTAAGAACATTACGGCGGTTTATCCTGCTGACCCAGTAAGTCTTGAAACTGTATGGATGAGTAAGAACAAACGCTATTTGAACCTTGGTGTCTATATAAAGATAGGAAGTAAGAACGGTTCGTTTGGTACACAGTCGTTGGGTTTCCTGCATTATGATACTATAGAACAGGAAGATGGCTCACGACTTTATAGGCTAAGACTTGTGCATAATCAGAATGGTGTGCCCGAATATTATTCCACACAGGTCTATATGAGTATTCCACTATACAGATTGCCGTTTCATATTCAAGAGGGCGACAAGGTTGAGATAGATGTAAATACCTATGCTGCAGGATATGTGAGCAAGACTTTCGATATGTAAATTCGAGATACATAAAATAACATAGTAATGAAGAACCTACTTGAATATACAATAAATGCCAATGGCTTCCTGATTGATTTGTCTGAACCTCAGGTGATGGGAATACTTAACGTTACTCCCGACTCCTTCTATGCTGGTAGTCGTAAGCAGTCGGAAAAGGAGATAGCCGAGCGTGCAGTGCAGATAATCCGTGAAGGAGGCTCTATTATCGACATTGGTGCCTTCTCCACACGTCCTGGAGCAGCACAAGTTACGGCAGACGAAGAAATGATACGCATGAGAAATGCACTGAAAATCGTGAGAGGAGTACAGCCAGAAGCTGTGCTGAGCATAGATACGTTTCGTCCTGAGGTGGCAAAAATGGCAGTAGAAGAGTATGGTGCAGCAATAATTAACGATGTTTCGGAAGGGAATATCAATGGGGCTTTTGGTGGTGCTAATGCTACAAACCCCAATGGCGAGACGGAACATAACGACCTGCAATATCCAGACATCTTCCGTATGGTGGCAAAGCTTGGCGTGCCGTATATCCTAATGTCTACACATGGAGATATGCGGGATATAATAATGAACTTTGCACGTGAGGTGCAGCAGCTACGTGATCTTGGTGTGAAGGATATAATACTCGACCCAGGCTTTGGCTTTGGAAAGACGTTAAACCAAAACTACGCTTTGCTTAATGATATGGAGAAGCTTAAGGTCTTTAATCTTCCGATACTCGTAGGAGCATCAAGAAAATCAATGATATTCAAACTCTTTGGCACTTCTCCTGCAGAGGCACTCAACGGAACGACTGTTATAAACACTCTCTCGTTGATGAAAGGTGCTTCCATTCTGCGTGTTCACGACGTAAGAGAGTGTGTTGAGGCGGTAAAGATTGTTAAGGCGACGGTAGGAGAATAATATATAAACAGCAGCAGAATAATATATATACGTAAGAAAATAATATATATTAAGGACTAAATAATATGTTTGAATTCGGAATAAAAGATATTATCGATATAGTATGCGTGGCACTGATGCTTTATTATCTGTACCGCCTCATGAAGGAGTCGCGCTCTCTTAATGTGTTTATCGGCATCATCGTGTTTGTCATAATATGGCTCTTTGTTAGTCAAGTGCTCGAGATGAGGCTCCTCGGAAGTATCATGGACAAGTTGGTAAGCGTGGGAGTGATTGCGTTAATCATCATCTTTCAGGAGGAGATACGTAAGTTCCTTTATTCTCTTGGTGCGCATCAGCGTATGAGAAGCTTTATGAAGTTCTTCTATTCTGATAGTAAGAGCAAGAACTCGATGGACAAAACGGCAATCATGCCTATCGTAATGGCATGTATAAATATGAGTCGCGGAAAGGTAGGGGCATTGATAGTAATAGAACGTATGGTGTCGCTCGATGATATCGTCGACACTGGCGACAAGATAGATGCCAATATCAACCAACGTCTGATAGAGAATATCTTCTTCAAAAACTCTCCTCTTCATGATGGTGCCATGATTGTAGCCAAGCGCAGAATACAGGCTGCGGGTTGCATCCTTCCAGTAAGTCATAGCATTGATATACCCAAGGAACTTGGCCTGCGCCATCGTGCCGCCCTCGGAATATCACAAGATAGTGATGCCGTGGCTATTGTTGTGTCTGAAGAAACGGGTGGTATCTCCGTTGCAATAAAGGGCGAGTTCCGTATTCGTGTGTCGGGCGAGCTCCTGGAGAGTATTCTTACTAAGGAACTAATAGAGTAATTGAACGCCTTACATCAATAAATCCGCCTCTGTTTCCCAACAGGGGCGGACACAACAATTAATAGACATATTTATAAAAGGAACGTTTTAAGTGCTAGTTTGTTAAATAAGAAAACATAAATATTAGCATTGCAAAGTTATTGTTATTACAATAATATTCTATTACCGTTTTTACTGATATAACAACCAACTTTGCTTATTACTGCATCATATAGTTTTAAAATGTATTAAAACTTGTTTAGAACTATTTCCCCTCCTTTTGTGGCGCAATATTTTTATATTCTCCTTGTACTATATAATATTTTTTTGACTACTTTTGCACCACAAACTAAAACAAATATGGAAATCTCAAATCTTTATAAGTTATTTCAGCAGCATCCTGTGGTTACGACTGATACTCGCGATTGCCCACAGGGCTCTATCTTCTTCGCCCTCAAAGGAGCCTCGTTCAATGGAAATGCTTTTGCAGCAAAGGCTATTGAGCAAGGATGTGCCTATGCTGTTGTCGATGAAGAGGAGTATGCTCCTAAAGATGATGAGCGTTTTATCCTTACGGACAACTGTTTGAAGACATTGCAAAAGCTTGCTAATTATCATCGACGTCATCTGGGTACGAAGATTATCGGCATTACGGGAACGAATGGTAAAACTACCACTAAGGAACTCGTGGCTACTGTGTTGGAGAAGAAGTACAACGTGCTTTATACTCAAGGGAACTTTAATAACGACATCGGTGTTCCTAAGACTCTGTTGCGCTTGAAACCAGAACACGAGATAGCTGTCGTGGAGATGGGAGCAAGTCATCCTGGGGATATAAAGACGTTAGTTGACATCGTAGAACCCGATTGCGGTATTATTACTAATGTTGGGCGTGCCCATTTGCAGGGCTTTGGCTCTTTTGAAGGGGTGATAAAGACTAAGGGAGAACTTTACGACTTTATTCGCAATAACGGTGGATTTGTATTTATACACAATGAAAACAAGTATCTGCAGGGTATAGCAGGCGGATTGCAGTTAATTAAATATGGTACGACCGTGGCTGACACCTCTCTAGAGGTTTGTGGAGAAGTGGAACAATGCGATCCGTTCTTGAAGTTCCGTTGGAATCATAGTCAAGGACAATGGCATGAAGTTCAGACTCACCTTATCGGAAGCTATAATGTGTATAATATGCTTGCCGCCGCATGTATAGGAATCTATTTCGGAGTGTCGGAAGAGGATGTTAGCGATGCTCTTTGCAACTATATTCCTACGAATAACCGCTCACAACTTGAGGTTACGGGCAGCAACAAACTCATCGTGGATACCTATAATGCCAACCCAACAAGTATGAGAGCTGCGCTCGAAAACTTCCGAGATATGGCAGTCTCTCCAAAGATGGTTATACTTGGCGATATGAAAGAGCTTGGAGAGGTAAGCAAAGAGGAACATCAGAAGATTGTAGACTTCTTGACCGAAAACGATATAACTAATGTTTGGCTCGTAGGTGAGGAGTTTGGAAAGATAGACTGCCAATATCGTAAATTTGCGACAGTGGATGAGGTGAAAGACGAAATATCTAAGCAAAAGCCAGAAGGATACTATATTTTGATAAAAGGAAGTAATAGTATAAAACTCTTCCAACTTCCAGAATTATTATAAGCACATATATATAATATATGCCGCTTATATGGCAAAAAAATAATCCGTCCCCCACGTTTTGTAATGAGGGACGGATTTATTTTTCTTATATCCAGCAGTGTGCTTAGCGTACAACTACCTTCTTTCCGTTCTTAATAACTATACCACGAGTATTGTCTGGTACAAGTTGACCATTTATATTAAAAGTCTTTTTGTTGGCGTTTGCATTTGCTGAAGCCTCGGCAGAAACGATTTTTGTTGCCTCGTCGCCTGTTATCTTAATATTCTCAACGTTCAGTCTCAACTTGTTTGTGTTAGCTCCAAGCCATTCTATTGCGAACTGTACTTGCTTACCAGCATATAGGCTGAGGTCGAAGTTCTCTGCATGCCATGTAGCATCATCCTCGTCCTGAGGTGCGTTTGCTGATGTATATTTCTTAAGAATAACCTTTTCGCCGTCTACATAAAGTACGAAAGCCAATGAGTCTTTCTCATCCCATTCCTCATAAGCACTTGTAGATGCCATCCATCCACCACTTACGGCGTTGATAAGCCAGTCTACTGATACTGCATTGTTCTGTGTAAGTTTAATAGTTGGCGATACGATAGAATAGGTTTTGGTGTTGTCAGCATTGTCGCAGAAGATGTTGTTGCTGCCTTCTGTCTGGCTCTTCCACTCACGGTCGTTCTTCGTGATAACACGGAAGCCGTAGTTGTATTCACCATTACCTGCAGTCCAACCGCCAGGCAACTGATATATAGGCGCACCCTTCAGATCCATTGTATATGGCACCTTAATATTGGTAGATGTCCATACCTGTGTGGTATCAGAACCCTGTGAGAAGGTTTCTGTTGTCTCGTTGTAGCTATAGGCTACGAAATAGTATGATGTGGAAGCATCCAGCCCTGTCAACTCAAAGTCGCCAGCCTTACCGAAGTAAGCCACCTTGCCAGCTTTCTCGTCCTTAGTGTCGCCATTAGTATATGTCAAGTAATCGCCAGCCTTGAGAGTCTTATCAGGAGTTCCCACGTAAGCCTGATTGCCCATATACTCTGGGTTGTAAACAGAGTCGTTGTATAATACTATTACCATATCATCACCAGCGTTTGCTGCTACGCTCATCTTCAAGCTCTTATCCGTTGCAGATACAACTTTCAGTGCACCTGGCTTCTCTGGAGCAGTGAGGAACGAGCCTTGTAGTGGGTTCACAGTGTTATATTTAGGTGTTCCCGTACCGTAGCTGTTATATGCGTAAACAGTAATAGTGTAGCTTGTGTTATGGTCGAGGTTGTCTGCTGTAGTACCCCACATTCCTGGTTTTCCTGCGAGGAGCACTGTTGCGTTGCCTATCTCATCACCCTTAGCGTATGTCTTGCCATCGGCAGGAGCTTCAGTAGGCTCGCCCTTAGAGAGGAGCATCAGGTAGTTGTCCACGCCCGAAGCTTCGTCAAACGCTACCGAAGCATATACTCTGTCGGTATAGTTTGGAGTAATAACGAGGTTTGTAGGCTGGGCTTCTGGAGTAACAATCTCTCCTGGAGTGTGCAGTGTGATGGTATAACCTTCAGCTACCTTTGCAAGACTGAATGCCTTGCAGTCGCCGTAGTAGCTCTTTGTAGCATCGAAACTGTCCCATGTAACGTAGTCGTTCTGACCGCCACGCAAGCCAAGCTTGATGTGTCCTGCGTTGGATGCTTCAAGGTTGCTTAGTCCGTAGAACTTATACTTCACGGTTCCATCCTTGAAAAGGTGTATCTGCATGGTATATGTACCTGCAAGCTTCTTTTTCCATGAACTGGTGTTTACGCCGAGGTTCTTCCATTCTACAACAAGCTCATCACCGTTGCTCTTGTAGCTAATCTCGGTTGGGCTGAATGTCGCCCCCTCTGCTACGTCAGAGGCGGTATACGACTGTGCGTACTCATCGTAGCAGAACACGATGTTGTTGCCATCGTCTGTGGCACGTGTTATAGAGTTCTTGTCAATCGCCATCGTTGCATCTTCGGCTGTGAATAGCTTTATAAGACCCTGAGCCGATACTCCGAAATACTTATACTCTCCGCCATTGAAAGGGAAATCAAAGCCGATGGGGAATGCTTTACCCGCTACTTGACCCGAGGCAGAAGCATCAGTAAGATATAGGAACTCCTGTTCCACGCTATTACTTATTACGGTTGCTTCCTTGTTGGCAACATCTTCTGTGGCTGTTGCCTTGTAGCCTCCTATCATCTGTGCGCTGACCACCGTTGAGGTCAACAGCAAGGCTATTGCTAATAAATGTTTTTTCATTGTCCGTGTTGTTTTATAGGTGAAAAAATATTACTTTACTACGTATTTCTTGCCGCCCTGAATGTAGACGTCTCCTTTCTTCAGGGTAGAGAGTATCATGCCGTTGATGCCGTAGCACTTGTTGTCGGCTTTCTTCTCCATAGTTGTTCCACTGATACCTGTAGCACCTACCTCTTTGCCATCGCGAGTCATCTTGCTGAATATGCAGCAGTGTGTCTCGGAATCCACTGCCGAACTCTTTGCATCTTCTTCCCAATATAGCAAA
>CAVKAH010000009.1:0-31105 GCA_963654095.1 Oscillospiraceae bacterium | reverse complement strand
CGAATCCCTCTCTCTCCGCAGAAGTCAGCGTAACAAGTTGAAAATCAACAAGTTATGCTGATTTTTTTTGTTTTAAGAGTGAGCCATATCTGGGACCATCTGCAAAAAATTTCGCAAAAATCAGCCGATATGTTTCAACTTTTATGACGGAAATCCTTGTTTTTCCCTTCATTTTATGACAGATAAGTGATAGATATTGTAAATAAAAGTTATCTGTCAGTGGTGTAACTTTTTGATATATTGGCGTTTGTGCTTTCTGCTGACAGGATGATAGATAAAAACAAAAAATATTTTCTTACGTAAATTTAGAATTTAATAAAGTATGCGTTAATGGTGTGGATTTATTGAACCCATCTTAATCTTTTTTTATAATAAATAAAAATATGTTGTGCGTAACAATGAAAAATTTGTAACTTTGCTTTCAGCTTACGTATTCCTTTATTTGAGGAATATATAGAAAGGTAGATAAAATTAAAAACAATAAACGAAATGAAAAAAGTAACGGACAAGATTTATTATATCGGTTGCGATGATGCCGACATCAGACTCTTTGAGTCCCAGTACGTAGTGCCAGAAGGTATGTGCTATAACTCTTACGTCATCATGGACGAGAAAATAGCCATTATGGACACCTCCGACAAGCGCACCATGGCAGAATGGAAAGAAAATCTCAAGGAGGTACTCTCTGGAAAAGAACCAGATTATCTTGTGGTTCATCATCTTGAACCAGACCATGCCAGTGGTATAGCAGAGGTGAAGTCAATGTTCCCGAATATCCAGATAGTATGTTCGGCAAAGGCAAAGACCATGTTGCCACTTTTCTTCCCTGATTGTGATTTCGCAGACAGCGTAATCGCTGTAAAAGAAGGCGATACATTGACGCTGGGCGAGCACACCCTGCAGTTCGTCATGGCACCTATGGTACATTGGCCAGAGGTGATGGTTAGCTATGATACCATGGATAAGGTCTTGTTCTCTGCCGATGGCTTTGGTAAGTTTGGCGTGATAGATGCCGATGCTGACGACTGGGCTTGCGAGGCACGTCGCTACTATTTCAATATATGCGGAAAATATGGCAATCCTGTTTCTACATTACTCAAGAAAGCATCAATGCTTGATATAGAGCAGGTGTTGCCATTGCATGGTCCGCTGCTTAGTGGTGAAAAGCTTCAGGAGGCACTTCGTTTATATACTATTTGGAGCAATTATGATGTGGAGACAGAGGGCGTGTTTATCGCACATGCGTCTATACATGGTTGCACAAAGGTTGCAGCTGAGAAACTTGCTGAGATACTCCGTCAGAAGGGATGTCCAAAAGTATCAGTCGCTGACCTCTGTCGTAGCGATCTTGCTGAGGCGGTGGAAGATGCCTTTAAGTATGGCAAAGTGGTATTGGCAGCATCCAGCTATGATGCAGGACTGTTCCCTCCGATGTTCGACTTCTTGCATCATCTCAAAATTAAAGCATGGCAGAAACGTGATGTTGCAATCATAGAAAACGGTAGTTGGGCACCATCTGCAGGTAGGGTGATGAAGCAGATGGTAGAGGAGATGAAGGATATAACGCTGAAGGGCGATATCGTTACACTTCGTGGTGTTATGAAAGACTCAGATTTGCCAGCCCTCGATGCTCTTGCTGATGCAATACTCCAATAATCGGGTGTAGATTTCGATATAAGAATATCGGTAAGCGAACATAACAGCCCTATGTTTTCAATGATACGTCGTTGAAAATATAGGGTTGTTTGTTAATAACATTTAATATAGTTTCTTATGTTGCTGTTTTGAAAAATTTACTATACTTTTGCAAAATAATATTCAAAAAGAAAGTAAAAGATGTATAAAACTTACTTTTTATAACAAAAATATGCAATTTTAAGAAAACAAACTATAATTACGACTAATTAATTTCGCTAATGAAGAATGTTATTATTTACAGTCTGCCGCTGATGATTGCAGGTAGCATTTTCTGCAGTACGGCAAATGCCACAAAAATCGTTAATGGTGAGCAGAAAAAAGTCGCAACAGAGCTACTGAAGAGTTTTAAATCGAAAACCCATGCAGCCCCCAGAACTCGTGTGGTGGGTTTCAAGAACGCACAGAGTAAAGTTGCGGAAGAAACAACAGGTACTACTCCGTATGCCAACATGAAAGGACAAATGGTGGACTTCCTCAATGATGAGGATGGTAACGTGTGGTACTACACAATGAATACCACCTACAAGGACGACTCATGGTATTCCGCAATCACCAAAGCAGAAATAGAAATTTTCGATAACACGCACAACTCGGCAGGAAAGATAACAATCGATGTGCCAAGCGATATGACGGTGAATGCAATAACGCCATACGGCACGATAACAAAGAAATTCTTCGACCTTAATGACAAGAATTCCGAAATCCTCATAGAGCTTCACGAGACAGGAAACGCTGACAACAACTATCAAGGCAAATACCACACTTACGTGTACCACCTCGATGGAACGAAAGCTATGGAACTTGACGGTGCTGGTGTCTTCCTTAATATCGTAAAGAACTCCTGGACAAAATATCAGAGACTTATAGTAACTAATGCCGTTTATGAGGCTGTCGACGGAAAGACCTATAGCGATGGGTCGCAATATATGACAACGATGGCGCACATAAATATCTATAAGCCTGCATCATGGGGCAATAGTACACCTGTATCGGAAAAAGAATTCGTGGTAGATGAGGATTACACATACTACGGCAACGACGAAGTGCCGATGACGATATACAATGTAGATGGCGACCCTTACTACGTGATATCACACTATTCCAAGATTTACGACTCTGGCGAGACTGACGACAATGGCTATCCTTTGCCAACAAAGGACAATAGCATACTGATAAAGACCTACGACAAGAGTTATAACCTTGTGGATGATATCGATATTCCTATCCCTGCAGCCGATGATACGGACTATCGCATGGCGCAGATTGGTAACTTTGCAGATTGGAGCGTGTCAAAGGATTTGTTTACAAAAGATGACAACCTCGCTTACGTGGTTACTTATTTTGACATGACTACGAAGGTGGATGATTATCGTTACTCTTTCGTGGCATACGACCACATGGGAGATAAAATCAATACTATCTGCGACGGTGTTTACAACACATGGTTCAAGCTCAAGTCAATACCAGGAGCTGAGGAGCAGATGGCATTTTTGCAGTATGTAGATGACGACGAGGAACAGCAGCAAATAAAGATTGTGAACATTCCATCGTTAGAGTGTTCAAAAACGATGAGTGCATATATCGACAACAACTTAGTGAGCACCGTGATGAACCGCTACGGAGATTCACAAGACTATAAATACCTCGTTAAGGTAAGTCAGGGTGAAGCTGATGCCGACAAAAACGTGATTGCAAAAATCATGTGGCTTGACCAGGATTTGAATATTGACCACTTCACTAAATTCAATCTAGGACAGAACGCCGAGAATTTCAGTCTTACTCTTTCCGACACTTATGTGAACCCATACCTCTTTAATACGGACGACAAGCTGGAGTTCTTCTTCCAAGCCAAAGTGAGACCAACAGGAAGCAATTCTCTTGAGAATAGATACATGATTGGCAATGAAGACGGAAAAATCCTCTATAGCTTTGCCAACGACGAAAACGGCACAATATCTTCTATGGGATGCTTCAATACAGGTAATGGTAATGAGCTATATGCCAATTATTCTAACGACAACAATAGCGACTACACTCTGCAGTTCTACAAGCTTCCGCTTTCAAAATTCAGTGGTGGCGACGGAACAGAGACGAATCCTTATCTGATAGCCAATGCAGGCGACTTGATGCAGGTAGGTTCAGAGCCAGCAGCATGTTATAAGATGGTAAGCGACATCGACCTCAACACTTACAACAACAGCAACGTCTCGTGGACACCTATCCGCAACACCTTTACAGGAAAGTTTGATGGAGACAATCATTACATCGATGTACTTAAGATTAACTCCACAGCAGCATCTGTAGGACTCTTCAACGAACTGGGAGAAAATTCAGAAGTGAAGAACCTCGTGTTTGTTGACCCACAGATAACACTCAATGAGCAGAACTCAACAGTAGGTGTCCTCGCTGCTAGTGCCGTAAGCTCTAAGGTGAGCAACGTGCATGTATGCGATGCAGTTATCGAGGGCGATGCAGACGCCACTATCGGTGGTGTCGTTGGATCTGCAGCACTCAACAGTAAATTGTTAAGCGTATCATTTAACGGAGGCGACATATATGCTCCTAAAGCCGCCAATGTAGGTGGTATTGCGGGAGATATACGTACCAGTACCAAAATCAATGCATCAGCAGTAAGTGCCAGCAAGATCAGGGGAGCAAATAACGTGGGTGGTGTAGCAGGCTCAACGATGAACTCGACAATCATCAATGCCCATGTAACGAGTAACGTTACTGCCGACAATACCGTGGGTGGTATCGTGGGTAGCGACAACGAGACGACGGTACAGAATTGTATCTTCGTAGGTAATGTTAAAGCCAAGAGCGCAGCTAAATGGAGCGGTTTATCGGCAGCAGGACTTATCGGTTCGCTCTCTTCCGACTGGACAGGTAGCACTACTCCTATTGTCATGAACAATATAGTAAGCGGAGATATTCAGGTTGATGGTGATAATACCGACAATACCTTGCACCGCATCGTAGGATACACCATCGCTAACGAAACAGAGACTGATACAAAACCAAAGAAAGAGGCTCGTCTCAACAACAACTATGCCGTAAACACTACTACTGTGAATGGAACTGCCGTTTCTTCTGATGATAAAGCAGGGGTGGAAGGTGCCGACATCGCACTCAACGACATTACTAAGGATTTCCTTACAGGATTGAGCTACGAATATGGTACAGATACCATCGCTCCGTGGAAGGCAAGCAACGAGATTATGCCAGTGCTTTACTATGAGGGTATTGCTAAGGCTCTGGTTCTCAATAATAGTAGTATTGCGATGGAGAAGAACGAGACAGCGCAACTTGAAGCATATACATACGGATTTGATGAGAGCGTAGTAACAGCGACGTCTTCTGCTCCAGAGGTTGTAAGTGTAAGTGCTGGCACCCTTGAATACGGCACTACAACATTCACACTGAAGGCTCTCGCCAATGGTACTGCCGATATCACCGTAAGTACAGAAGGCGTGTCAGTGATATGCAAAGTAACAGTGGGAGCAACTACAGGTATCGATACAGTAAACCGCAACAATGCAGGTTCTATGAGAATACTTCCTGGTAACGGTTGCATAAAGGCAGAAGGCGCAGCAAGTATGAGTGTTTACGCTGCCAATGGTAGCAATATAGCCAAAGTTCATGGTTCTTCTGTTGCAACATCACATATCGGTAAGGGTGTTTACATCGTTGTCGCTACAGATGCTAACGGCAACAAGCAGACAGCTAAGGTTATTATCAAGTAATCGAGGAAACAACAAACGACGGGACAATCCCTCCTGTCGCTGAAGAATCAAATAAGGCGAAACCTGATGGAGAATATTACTCCATTGGGTTTCGCCTTTTTAATTGCTTTTACAAGCTGATTTTTATTTACTTTTCAATGCTCTCATGGCATTAAGCACCGCAAGCACGGTAACGCCAACATCGGCAAATACCGCCATCCACATCGTAGCTAAGCCAAATGTGGCAAGGACGAGAACAAGAACTTTTATGGTAATGGCAAATACTACGTTCTGCATGGCGATGGCTGTAGTGCGGCGAGCAATGGCAATAGCCTCGGCAATCTTAGATGGTTTGTCATCCATTATCACCACGTCGGCAGCCTCTATGGCGGCATCAGAGCCAAGGGCACCCATGGCAAACCCTACATCAGCACGTGCCAGCACCGGAGCATCGTTGATGCCATCGCCAACGAAAAGAACCTTCTGGTCTTTCTTACAGTTGCCGAGAATATCCTCGATGGCATCAACCTTATCACTTGGCAACAGTTCGGCATGCCATTCATCGATGCCGAGAGTGACAGCAACCGATTCGGCAACCTCACGACGGTCGCCAGTTAGCATTACCGTCTTGCATACCCCTTCCTCTTTTAGCATAGCGATAGCCTTAGGAGCATCCTCCTTAATAACATCGGCAACAACGATATGTCCGGCATAAACGCCATCGACAGCAACATGGATGATAGTTCCAACCTTATGGCATTGATGCCATTTGACACCAATGGAATCCATTAATTTACTATTGCCTACAAGCACAGTCCTTCCATTGACGATAGCCTTAACACCTTGTCCTGCAATCTCCTCAACGCACTCCACAGAACATCCATCGGCTTCTTTGCCGAACGCAGTCTTGAGCGACATAGCGATAGGGTGGGTAGAGAAGCGTTCCACATGGGCAGCGAGATGCAGAAGTTCATGCTCGTTGAAATCGTCAGGATGCACCGCTACGACCTCAAAAGTACCTTTTGTCAGTGTTCCCGTCTTGTCGAAGACCACGCAGCCCGCCTTTGCCATAGAGTCCATATAGTTAGCTCCCTTGATAAGTATGCCACGCTTTGATGCACCACCGATACCAGCAAAGAACGTGAGTGGAACAGAGATAACGAGAGCGCAAGGACAAGATACAACGAGAAATGTAAGAGCTCTGTTGAGCCATATAGGTAGTGCCTCCATATAACAATTGGAGAAAAGAGGAGGCAGAAAAGCCAGAACAAATGCTACGCAAACCACGATAGGCGTGTAGACATGAGCAAATTTAGAGATGAAAGTTTCGCTCTTCGACTTGTTCTCTTCGGCATTCTCTACAAGGTCGAGGATTTTGCTTACGGTAGACTCTCCATACGATTTCTCCACTTTGATGTTGATGACACCAGATATGTTTACGCATCCCGAAACAATATTGTTGCCAGTACAAACATCGCAAGGGGTGCTCTCGCCAGTAAGTGCCACCGTGTTGATACTACTCTTTCCTTCAACAACCTTGCCGTCGAGAGGAATTTTCTCTCCTGGTTTTACCACGATTATGTCGCCAATCTTCACGTCTTCAGGCTTTACAACTGTCAGTTTGCCGTCTTTTAACAAGTTAGCACTGTCGGGACGAATATCCATGAGGTGAGAAATTGACTTACGACTATTGTCTTCAGCATAGTCTTCAAACAACTCTCCAAGTTGGAAGAATAGCATAACGAAAACCGCCTCAGGGAACTCCGTTTCAGCACCTGGCAGAAAGCCGATAGCCAAAGCTCCAATCGTGGCAACACACATAAGGAAATCTTCGTCGAATACCTCCCCTTTCATAATACCCTCTATGGCTTCACCGATGACATCGTATCCGATGAGAAGAAAAGGTATGAGATAGACAAGGAGTAATTGCCAAACTTCCAAGTCCATCGTATTTTCAATCACCATAGCAACTATGAGAAGCACGGCGGTTAAGATAATTCTAATAAGTTTCTTTTTATCCATATCCTAAGTTGTTTATTTGTTCTATTCCCATGCAGAGAAACAGCTTTCCTAATGCAGAGGTTCTGTTTTACTTATGCAAAGGTATGAGGAATGTTTTGCAATTGGGTTGCAAAAATGATGAAGGGGTAACTTTAGATAGGTCTATGTGGGTATGTAGCATATAAAAGGTATATGCTTAGAGGTGGTAATGTATAGGGTTCTTATATGTGATGATGCTTCTTACGACATTCTGCACATTCCCCTTTAACGACAAACGACAGGGAGTGTGCGTGGAAACCCTCAGGAAGTTGAATGTCGTGTATATGTATGTTGTCAAGGCAGAACGACTGCTGGCATGATTCGCAATAAAAATGTACATGATTGTCATTCATGGTACAAGCCCCGTCGCTATGGCATAGCTCATAGTTGAGAATACCACGTCCGTCTTCAAAGGCATGAACCACATCATGCTCATGAAAGAGAGTAAGAACACGAAAGATACTTGATTTGTCCATCTGCAGTTGGCGGCTCTCTATGTCAGCAAGGCTCGCAGGATGTTCCATTGTTACGAGAGTCTTGTAGACAAGAATACGATTGGCGGTAGGTTTAACGCCTTTATGGTGGAGCTTCGTGGTAATTTCTTCGGTGGTCATTGGTGTGTCGTTTATACGTGTAGTGCGTGATGCGATTATAAACCTCGCTTTAACTTTCTGATGATGATAGATGCAGCATTGTCTGCAGCATGCTTCTTGCCAAGAGTTTGCTTAATGTCAGCATAGCCCTGAAGCATGGCTGTGCGCTCCTTACCATCGGGAATGATGGATTGCAGCTCCTTTGCGATATTATCTTCAGAGAAAGAATCTGCAACAAGTTCCTTGACAACCGTGCAGTCAGCTATAAGGTTGACAAGAGAAATATATTTCACTTTGAGCAGATGACGACGCAAAAAAGCGATAACCTTAGGTATTGGTGTCTTGTAACATACCACCTGAGGCACACCAAAGAGAGCCGTCTCAAGAGTTGCCGTGCCGCTCGTTACGGCAGCTGCCCTTGAATGAGAAAGCAGAGCGTAAGTCTCTCCGAATACTATATTCACGTCATTGCAGTCGATAAACTCCTCGTAATATTCCTTGGCAATGCCTGGAGCACCAGCTATAACCATTTGATATTTGTCGGTAGCCACCCTTCTCGCTGCACGTAGCATATAAGGAAGGTTGTCCTTAATCTCTTGTTTCCTACTTCCAGCGAGTAGGGCAATAATAGGCTTTTCAGACAATTTGTTGCGACAAGCAAAGCTGGAGAAAGATTCAGAATACTCCTTACGAAAATCATCCACTTCGTCGGCAGTAGGGTTCCCCACATAGTTGATAGGGTAATTGTGCTTCTTTTCGAAGAAATCAATCTCGAAAGGGAGGATGGAGAACAGTTCGTCAACATCCCTCTTGATATTCTTTATGCGATATTCCTTCCATGCCCAAATCTTTGGCGATATATAATAGTAAATGGGAATATCAGAATTGGTATGGATAAACTTTGCAATACTAAGGTTAAAACCTGGGTAATCAACGAGTATAACCACGTCGGGGTGGTAGTCCACGATATCCTTTTTGCAAAGCGACATATTACTGAAAATAGTGCGAAGGTGTAATAATACGGGAATGAATCCCATATATGCAAGCTCACGATAATGCTTGATGCGTGTACCTCCGACCTCTGTCATGAGGTCTCCGCCAAAGAAACGGAACTCAGCTTCTGTATCCTTCTCTTTAAGAGCAGTCATGAGGCGTGAAGCATGAAGGTCGCCACTCGCTTCACCGACAATAATATAATATTTCATAAGAATGTTATAAACGTTATACCATTATATATCCCATTCCTTAATCTTCTCCATAGCTTGATAAGCCGTGATGTCGATTGTGGTGGGAGTGATAGCCACATAGCCGTTTGCCAAAGCCCACTCATCGGTGTCGGTAGCCTCAGGTTCTGTATCTCGAAATTCACCTACCATCCAATAGTAGTCGTAACCTCTAGGATGATGCTCCATGACAAGCTCATTCTCCCAAATGCCATTGCACATACGGCACACCTTAGTTCCTTTAAACTGTTTAACGTTTGGGAAATTCACGTTAAGGCATACGTTCTTTGGCAGCCCGTCCTCAAGGATACGTCCTGTGATGATTTTTACAAGTCGCTCCGTAGCACTAAAGTCGGCGTCTGTAGAATAATTACAGAGCGAGAACGCCACAGACGGTATGCCTTTCATGCAGCCCTCACGTGCTACCCCCATCGTGCCGCTATAGTGGGTGTTTACGGAAGCATTGTCTCCATGGTTAATACCGCTGATGATGATATCGGGCATATGGTCGCATAGTTGGCTGATGGCAATCTTAACACAGTCTACTGGCGTTCCGTTGCACCCCCATACTTGCAAATGCTCCTCCTTTTTCTTGAGAGATAGACGTAGAGGAAGTTCGGAAGAAAAGGCACATGAGTATCCTGAGCGTGCCGATTCGGGTGCGCAGACAATAATATTGCCAAATCCTCGTACATATTCAATAAGGCAATTAATACCTTTGGCGGCAAAACCGTCGTCATTGGAAATCAGTATTAAAGGTCTTTTTTTATTCATAAAACATAATCTTTTATATATAGAAACTCACATTTGGTAATTTGAAAGTGAGCTTTCATAGTTCTTGCTTAATCGTTTTTTTTATAAAAAACTTCCGTTCGGCAATCTGAAAGAGAACTTTCATTGCTCTCACTTAATCGTTTTTTTATTTGCAAAAGTACGAAAAAAGGTTTAAAATCACCGATAATCCCATAATAATATGTATCTTTGCAATCTAAATTGGTCGTAATGTGCGTTTATGGAAACATAGTTATGACACTCTTATCATAATAGAAAGGAAAAATGGGAAAGACAATAGCATTGGCAAACCAGAAAGGTGGAGTGGGTAAAACCACAACCACGATAAATCTTGCCGCATCTTTGGCTACATTAGAGAAGAAAGTTCTTGTTATAGATGGCGACCCACAGGCTAATGCCTCAAGTGGACTTGGCGTAAATTCAAAAGACGTAGACTGCTCACTCTATGAGTGTATCATAGATCATGCTGATGTGAGAGACGCCGTATATACCACAGATATAGAGGGGCTGGATATAATACCGAGTCATATCGATCTTGTTGGTGCGGAGATAGAAATGTTGAACCTTGACCATAGGGAGCAGGTGATAAAAAGAATGTTGCAACCGATAAAAGACGATTACGATTATATACTTATAGACTGTTCACCATCGTTGGGACTTATAACCGTGAATGCGCTTACAGCTGCTGATTCGGTGATAATACCTGTTCAGTGTGAATATTTTGCTCTTGAGGGAATAAGCAAACTGCTGAACACGATAAAGATTATCAAGAGTAAGCTCAATACAAAATTAGAGATAGAAGGCTTCCTGCTCACGATGTACGACAGTCGTCTTAATCTGGCGAACCAGATTTATTATGAGGTAAAACGGCATTTCCAGGAACTTGTGTTTAAGACCGTTATACAGAGAAACGTGAAACTCAGCGAGGCACCAAGCCATGGACTACCAGTAATCTTATATGATACAGATTCTACAGGAAGCAAAAACCATCTGGCACTAGCCAAGGAGATAATCAACAAGAATGAAAAAGTAAGCAAATAAAGATAAATGGGAGTACATAAGAGATACAGCGCATTAGGACGTGGACTCGACGCACTCATCTCCACCGATGATGTGCGCCCACAAGGAAGCTCGACAATAAACGAAATAGCGATTAGTCAGATAGAGGCTAATCCTAATCAGCCACGAAGAGAATTTGACGAGGAAGCACTTCATGAGCTTGCCAATAGCATAAAGGAAATCGGTATCATACAACCCATAACCCTGCGTCAAGTACCGGATGACAAATACCAGATAATAGCAGGAGAACGACGCTGGAGAGCATCGCAGATAGCTGGGCTTACTGCAATACCTGCATATATCCGCACTATAAAAGATGAAAACGTTATGGAGTTGGCTCTCGTGGAGAATATTCAGAGAGAAGACCTCAATGCCATAGAGATAGCCTTGGCATACGAACACCTATTGTCGAACACGGGGATGACACAAGAGAAAGTGTCGGAACGTGTGGGTAAGAGTCGTGCGGCGATAGCCAACTATTTGCGATTGCTTAAACTTCCAGCACAGGTGCAGATGGCATTGCAGAAGAAAGAGATAGATATGGGGCATGCTCGTGCTCTGCTTTCCATAGATTCACCATCGTTGCAGATAAAGGTATTCAAGGAGATACAGAAGAACGGATATTCGGTAAGAAAGGTGGAAGAGATAGCCAAACAATTGAATAGCGGTGAAAGTGTGGTGAACGGCAAGAAGGTTATAACCCCACATACGCAACTACCAGAGGAGTTTAATGTACTAAAAGACAAGCTATCGTTGTTCTTCTCTACAAAGGTGCAGATGACATGCTCGCAAAAAGGAAAAGGAAAGATAAGCATTCCGTTTGATAATGCAGAACAGTTAGAGCATATCATGGCAGTGCTTGACAAGATTAAAGACTAACATATCACATAAAGCGTGTTAAATCATATACGTAGAATATTGATATGCCTTGCGGCTATTGTAGTGTCAACGGGTGTTGGGGCAACGGTGAATAATAGCTGTAACACAAATGGCTCTTTGAATATTTCGGCTCGTTTAGATACGCTGAAACAGTTTGATGTGTCTGAGCAGTTCGACTCTATTATATATAATAAGGTGGACAGCCTTTCCGTAATTTCTAAGAAGAAGGTAAAGCGCAACTGGGCAACATGGACTCCAGAACCGAAAAGGGCGATGTGGCTCGCAATAGTATTACCAGGAGCGGGACAGGTCTATAATCGCAAATATTGGAAACTGCCGATAGTTTATGGTGGATTTATAGGTTGTGCGTATGCTTGGCGATGGAATAACCAGATGTACCGCGACTATTCCCAAGCCTATATGGATATAATGGATGATGATCCTAATACACAGAGCTATAACCAGTTTCTGCATTTAGGGATGGAGATAACAGACGAAAATAAGGAGAGATACCAAAATCTCTTTAAGAAAAGAAAAGACTATTATCGGAAATATAGAGATTTGAGTATCTTCTGTATGATAGGAGTATATGCTCTATCGATAATCGATGCATACGTAGATGCTTCCTTGTCGCAGTTTGATATATCAAAAGACCTGAGTTTGAAGATAGAGCCATCGGTAATAAATAATGGCTCATCGACAAATCCCGTAAAGGCTTCTTCGCTTGGACTACAATGCTCGCTGAATTTTTAAAAGGAAATGATGAAATTAAATAAAAAACTAATAACACTAACTTTTGCTGCCTTAATGTCGGCAGCTACTCCTCTTTATGCTCAAAATAACGACGACAAAGAGATAAAGGTTACAGATAAAGACGGAAACGAAGAGGTTATAGACGTGCCAGAATCGATGGATGCGGAATTTGATAATCTTCTCGACGAATATTACTCAAAGAATTATTTGAACTACGATGATAATTGCAACTATCGTGATGAGAATCGTACATACGATAAAGATGTATATATAGACCGTTTGAAACGACTCCCTAATATCATGGAGATGCCTTATAACGACATCGTACAGAAATTTATCGACCGTTATACGGGTAGATTGCGTCGTTCTGTGAGTTATATGCTCGGTGCAGCAAATTTCTATATACCGATATTCGAGGATGCACTGATGGCATACGACGTGCCGTTGGAACTGAAATATCTTCCAGTTATTGAGTCGGCACTCAACCCCAAGGCAATATCACATGTAGGAGCCGCAGGATTATGGCAGTTTATGCCTTCAACAGGAAAACAGTATGGACTGGAGATAAATTCTTTGGTTGACGAGCGTTGCGATCCCGTGAAATCATCGTATGCGGCAGCACGCTATCTGCGTGATTTGTATAAAATATATGGGGATTGGAGTTTGGTGATAGCAGCCTACAACTGCGGTCCGCAAAATGTACGAAAGGCGATACAGCGTTCAAACGGGAACACCGATTACTGGTCGATATATCCCTATCTGCCAAGAGAAACAAAGGGATACGTGCCTGCTTTTATTGCAGCAAACTACGTAATGACATATTATTGCGAGCATAATATCTGTCCGATGCGAACAAAACTGCCTGCTAAGACCGATACAGTTACTGTATCACGAGATGTACACCTCAAGCAGATAGCAGACGTTTGTGGTGTTAGTTTGGAGGAACTTCGTGCTCTTAATCCGCAATATCGTCGTGATATAGTGAACGGAACAGCCAAGCCATCGGCTATCCGACTACCAATATCCGTTGTCAACTCATTCATCAGTAATGAAGATTCGATATACAACTATCAGGCAGATCAGTTGTTTACTCGTCGCTCACTTGTAGAGGTAGATGAGTCGTCGCAGAGCAACTATAGCTATTCAAAGCGTAGCCACTCAAGAAGCAGCGCAGCAAGCAGTAGTTCAAAGAAAAAAGGGAAAAAGAAGAAAAATAAATCAGCAGGAGGCAAGAGTGTTACTATAAAGGATGGAGATACCCTATCAGAGATTGCGGCAAAACACCATACTACGGTGAGCAAACTGCGTAAACTGAATGGTATTTCGGGTAGTAATATACGTGCTGGTAAGAAGATAAAAGTGAAATAATAATTCGCTACATCCATTAACTAAAATAACTAAAACTATGGGTGAACTGACACTAACTGATAAAGAGAGAGAGGCTGCCGACACCAAAATGGTAGACGATGCTTTCAAACATCTTATTGACAGCTATCTTGCTTCGCCACACAGAAAGAAAGTTGATATTATAACAAAAGCATTCAACTTTGCCCGTCAGGCACACAAAGGTGTGCGACGTCTTTCTGGCGAACCTTATATCATGCATCCTATCGCTGTAGCACAGATAGCGTGTTCGGAGATGGGATTGGGTTCTACAAGTATCAGTGCGGCATTGCTCCACGATGTGGTAGAAGATACCGACTATACGGTAGAGGATATAGAAAATATGTTCGGACAAAAGATAGCGCAAATCGTTGACGGACTGACAAAGATATCTGGAGGTATATTCGGGGATAAGGCTTCGGCACAAGCAGAGAACTTCAAGAAGTTGCTGCTGATGATGAGCGATGACATCCGTGTGATACTTATTAAGATATGCGACCGTCTGCATAATATGCGCACACTCGACGGACAGCCACCAAACAAACGCTACAAGATAGCTGGGGAGACTCTTTATATTTATGCTCCATTGGCAAACCGCCTCGGTTTGAACAATATCAAAACAGAACTCGAAAACCTTAGTTTCAAGTTTGAACATCCAGAACAATATGCCGCAATAGAAAAGAAACTTGCCAGTACACAGGTTTCTCGCGATGAACTCTTCGACCAATTTACAAAGCCGATAAGGGATGCTCTTGATAAGATGGGCTTCCAATATGAGATAAAGGCAAGAGTGAAGAGTCCTTTTTCCATTTGGAACAAGATGCAGCAAAAGCAGGTTACTTTCGAGCAGATTTATGATATCCTTGCCGTTCGTATTATCTTCAAGCCAAAGAAGAAGGACGAGGAAGTAAATGAATGTTTTAATATATATGTGGCTATAAGTCAGATATATAAATCGCATCCAGATAGACTGCGTGATTGGGTGAACCACCCTAAGGCAAATGGATATCAAGCACTTCATGTTACCCTTATGAGTCAGATGGGAAAGTGGATAGAGGTGCAGATACGCTCGGAAAGGATGGATGAGATTGCAGAACAAGGATTTGCTGCACACTGGAAATATAAAGATGGTGTGGCTCCAGGTGGAGAGATTAGTGAAGACGAAGGAGAACTGAATAACTGGCTTAGGACAATAAAGGAGATTCTTGATGATCCGCAGCCCGATGCAATGGATTTCCTTGATACAATAAAACTAAATCTCTTTGCATCAGAGATATTTGTGTTTACACCGAAAGGCGAGATAAAGACATTGCCAGCGGGATGTACTGCTCTTGATTTTGCGTTTCAGATACACACATTCCTCGGCAGTCATTGTATCGGAGCTAAGGTGAACCACAAACTGGTGCCGCTTAGTCATAAGTTGAGTAGCGGTGATCAGGTGGAAATACTGACATCCAATTCGCAGCATGTTCAGGCTTCATGGATAAACTTTGTGTCTACAGCAAAGGCAAAGACAAAGATACAAGCCATCTTAAGGCGTGAGGGTAGGGAAATTCAAAAGCGAGGAGAGGAAATTCTTAATGACTTTCTGAAGAAAAACTCACTTGAACTTACTTTCTCGGTGATGGATAAGCTTTGTTCATTGCATGAGATAGACAAACACGAACAACTCTTGCAGGCTCTCGGAAACAAGAATATCATTCTTGGAGAACAGGACCTCGTAGAATTGCAAGGCAAGAACAAGAAAAAAGAAGAAACAACAAAAGGATGGCGACGCTATGTGCCTTTCTTTGGAAAGCAAAAGAAAGATAAACAGAACGATGGAAATGCAGAGGATTATATTGTATTGCCAGAAGGATTTAACAAGAAAAAGCCTATTTACATAACAGATGACAATATTCATCAGTATATCTTTAAGTCCTGTTGTCATCCTATACCAGGAGACGATGTGCTCGGATTTATCGACAGAAAGAATCGCATAGAGATACACAAACGGTCGTGTGGCGTAGCGTCAAAATTAAAATCGAGCTACGGCAACCGCATTCTCGATGCCAAATGGGATATGCACAAGCATCTGCTTTTTGATGCTACAATATCAATAAAAGGTATAGACAGGATTGGTATGCTGAATGAGGTAACGAAGATTATTTCGGATCAGTTTGATGTTAATATTCATAAGTTGACGATATCGTGCGATGAGGGTATATTCGCAGGAGTATTCGAACTGTTGATACACGATCGTTCCGATGTGGAAACAATAATAAAAGGACTAAAAACAATAAAAGGTGTACAGGAAGTAAATCAGACTGTATGATGAATGAGAATATGAAAAAGCTTTTCACACTTGTATTGTTCGCTATGGCGAGCATAATGGGAGCAATGGCTGCCAATAAATACGATAATCCCGATACTATCTTCGTGGCTCGTGACGGCACGGCGGAATTTAGAAATATAGACGATGCTATAGAGGTATGTCGTGCCTTTATGGAATATCATAAAGTGATATTTGTAAAGAAGGGCGTGTATAAGGAAAAGCTTATTGTACCATCATGGCTTACTAATATAGAGATTTGTGGTGAAGATGTGGATAATACCATTATCACGTATGATGACCACGCTAATGTATTCATTCCTGGAACAAACCAAAAGATGGGAACCTTTCGTACTTACACCGTAAGGGTGGATGGTAATGGTATCACTTTCAAGAATATTACTATAGAGAACAATGCTGCACGTCTTGGGCAGGCTGTTGCTCTGCATACTCAAGGCGACAAACTAGTCTTTGTAAACTGCAAGATACTTGGTAATCAGGACACCATATATACGGGTGGAATAAACACAAGATTGTATTTCAAAGATTGCCATATCGAGGGTACAACAGATTTTATCTTTGGTCCTTCGACGGCATGGTTTGAGAACTGCACAATACTCAGTCGTGTGAACTCGTATATTACCGCAGCGTCTACACCGCAAGATGTAAAGTATGGTTACATATTCAATAAATGCAAAATCGTGGCAGCGGAAGGTGTTGATAAAGTCTATCTTGGCAGACCATGGCGTCCGTATGCTCATACCTTATTCATGAATTGTGAACTCGGCAAGCATATCCAGCCTGCAGGATGGTATAATTGGAACAATCCAGCAAATGAGAAGACGGCACGTTATCAAGAGTACAATAACCATGGAGAAGGTGCAAAACGACAGGACCGTGTAGCTTGGAGTAGACAGTTGACAAAGAAAGAAGCAGCACAAATAACACCCGGAAACGTGTTCAAACAGAATGACGTGTGGATGCCAGAAATATAAAAGAAAGAAACTGCCAATCAGAAACGCTATAACAATGTCTTAATTTTAAAAAACTTTTATGAAAGTTTTGCATATTGGATAATTCTATCTATATTTGCACACAGATCAAACTATAATAGTCGCTTTCTAAATGATTGCGGAACTACTAACCAAAGGTTCGCTATATAATATAATAATAAGTGGTGGAAACATCGCTACATGCGGACTAATAGAGATGCTACTAACTAATAATCAAAACAAAACATTTATGCATTTACAAATCAGAAGAGCCTTGACGGCTTCCGTTTTGCCTATGGTTTGTCTTACGGCATTTGCCCAGAAGACAGTCACAGGTACAGTGAAGGATGCAAAGGGAGAACCGCTGATTGGTGTTACTGTGTTTGTCGACGGCAAACCAGGTTCAATAACCGACATCGACGGTAATTTCTCTATTCCTAACGCATCGCCTTCATCTAAGGTAAAGGTTTCCTACATTGGTTACAAAGATCAGACAGTAACTCTCGGAAACTCTTCAACAGTTAATATCGTTTTGCAAGAAGACAACGCACAGCTTGATGAAGTTGTCGTGGTTGGTTATGGTACGATGAAGAAGAGCGACTTGACTGGTTCTATCGCTTCTGCAGACGGTGCAAAACTGGCAGCAAAAGGTACTACAAATGCAATGGAAGCATTGCAGGGTTCTGTTCCTGGTGCACAGATTACACAGACTACAGGTCGTGCGGGCTCTGATTTCAATATCCAGATCCGTGGTAAGTCTTCTATCGCTGGTGATTCAAAGCCAATCTATGTAGTGGATGGCGTTATCTGTGATGATATTAGCTTCCTTAACACACAAGATATCGAACGTATGGATATCTTGAAGGATGCTTCTTCTACGGCAATTTATGGTTCTCGTGCAACAGCTGGAGTTGTGATGATTACAACAAAGAGCGGTGCAACACTTGGCAAGAAAGACGAAGGAAAGGTATCTGTATCTTACGATGGTTATTACGGTGTTTCTAAGATTGCTCGTATGCCAGAGTATATGAATACAGACCAATTCTATAAATTCCGTTTCTCTCAATTCCTTTCATCAGGTCAGGTATCTAATGGCGTTTCATCAGTAGCTCAGCCTACATGGAAGATGACTCAGCAGGATTTCTTGCAGGGAATGCTTGCAGATACTGATGACGGAACTTCTGTATTGAAGAATATGCTTAATAGTGGTGAAGGTTATAATTGGCCTAAGATGGTAACACAGGATGGTCAAAAGCAAAACCATTATCTTGCTGTAAATGGTTCTTCAAAGACAACACACTATCATTTTGGCGTAGGATACAACCGCGATGAAGGTGTTTATAAGAACGACTTGCAGAACCGTTATAACATGAAGGGTAGCTTGGATACAAAGATTAACAAGTATCTTTCTGCTGGTTTCTCTGTAAATCTTGCTTATACAGAAAATCAGTATGCTTCAGATGATGCTGTTAAAGATGCATTCCGTCAGGTTCCATTCGCTCGTCCTTATGACGCTGATGGAAACTACAATGTAAAACCAGGTAACTATGAAGCATTTGGTACAAAGGCAAATCAGTTCACTGATAGCGTTAACCCTTTGATTTATTTGCGCGACGACTCAAAAGAATCTAATACATTCCGTATGCTTGGTAATATCTATCTTCAGATTAAGCCAACAGATTATTTGAGCTTCAAGACAACGTTCTCTCCAGACTATGTAAATCAGCGTACGGGTGAGTATACAGCTTCTTCAGGTTCTCGTACAGAGACTTCTTCTCATGAGGAATACACAAAGAAGAGCTGGACTTGGGATAACCAAATTGACTTTAATAAGACATTCGGCGACCACTCTTTAAGTGCAATGGGGTTGTTCAGTATGTATTCTGTTGATAGAATGTATAGTCAGATTGGTAGAACTTCTACTGATGACGCTTCTATTATGACAGGTACAAAATGGTATAATCTGTATACTGGAACTATAAATGAAAAAGGTACAGGTACTTCATATTGGGAAGAGACAATGCTTTCTTATGCTTTGCGTCTGAACTATTCTTACAAAGGAAAATATATGTTCACAGGTACAGTACGTACTGATGGTTCATCTAAATTCCTTAAAGATGCTCGTTGGGGATGGTTCCCATCAGCAGCTATCGCATGGCGTATGTCTGAGGAAAGCTTCATGAAGGATATTACATGGATTGACAACTTGAAACTTCGCTTGAGCTATGGTGTTACAGGTAACAACTCTGTAAGCGGACATTATAATCAAGTTGGTGTCTCAGGACCGAATATCTACGCTTTTGGCTCAACAGTAGCTAACGGATATTATCCAAGCGGTGTTATCAATGCTGATTTGAAGTGGGAGAAATCTCATGAGTTGAACTTTGGTGTTGACTTCGGTTTCTTGAAGAACCGTATTAACGGATCTATCGACTTGTATTCTAAGACTTCAACAGACTTGTTGTATTATCGTGATCTTCCTTTGGTTTCAGGAGGTGGAAAACTCTATGATAATGTAGGTGAGGTTCAGAATAGAGGTATTGAGTTTGCATTGAATACTGTAAACATCCAGACAAAGGATTGGTATTGGACTACAAGTTTCAACTTCGCACGTAATATCAATAAGGTAAAGAAGATTAATGGTGAGAACAAGATTATCAATGCAGACAACCCTATCACGGAGTCTTTGTTCGTCGGTTCTCCAATGAACTCTCTTTATCTATATAAGTGGGACGGCATTGTTACTGACAAGAATATCACAGTTCCTAACAACGAGGCTGCTATCAATGCAGGCTTTACTCCTGGTGAGACAGTACGTTCTTGCGACTATTATCACAAAGTTTACGGATGGTCTGAGGGTATGCCAATAATCAAGGATAATGATGGAAACGGTGTGATAAACGCAGATGATAAGATGATTCTTGGATGCCAGGATCCATCTTGGACAGGAAACATCTCTTCTACATTGCAGTGGAAAGACTGGGATTTCTCATTCTCTATCTATACAAAGCAGAACTTTACTGTATATTCTAACACATTGGCAGATACATACGATTATGCTTATCGTGGATGGAATAAGATAGCTATGGATTACTACATCCCTGCAGGTACTTTGATTGATTGCGACGGAGTAAATAGTGATGGTACTATAATTAACCCTGTTTATCAAGAGACCACTCACTATGGTTCATTCCCATTCCCTAATAGTTCAATATCAAATAATGGCGCAGGTTCTGCAGCTTATGAGAAGAATGTTTATAACGCTCTCGCTGTAGACAAGATTTCTTATTGGAAAGTTAAGAATATCACACTCGGATATACTTTCCCAAAGAAATGGTTGACTCCATGGGGATGTCAGTATCTTCGCTTGTATGTTAATATTACAAACCCATTCGTATTTACAAAGTATAAAGGATTTGATCCTGAGTGGGCAAGTGCAGCCAAGAAGAATGATGGTCCAAGTACTGTAACATATCAGATTGGTGCAAGCATTAAGTTCTAATAACATTAAAACCAAGATTAAGATGAAAAAGTTTATTATAATGTCTGCACTGGGATTGGCAACTGTTGCTGGTCTATCTAGTTGCTCTGATTTCCTTGATACAGACAATAAGAGCACGGTTACTCCTGATAGCCAGTTTGGTGATATCTCAGGATGGAATCAGCAGCTCAATAACGCATACTATGCTTTGCGTGATGTTTATAGCTCTCCTTTGACATTCTGTCAGGGTACAGACCTTTATACTGTTGGGCAGGGCGCATCTGCTCCTGTATTGCAGTCATACCAGTTCTCTTCTGATAACGAGGATGTAACAAATCTCTACAAGAACACTTATGCCGCAATTAACTATGCTAACTGCGTGTTGAAGTATTCAAAGAATGACAAGATTAACGATCAGGCACGTTTCGTTCGCGACTATTGCTATTATATTTTGACTCAGCAGTTCGGTTCAGTTCCTTATATTACTGATTATATAGAGTCTGCAAGAACAGATTATCCTCGTACAGATCTCAAGACTGTATATGAGAGCGTAATCAGTGATTTGAAAGAAATCATCGCAAATGGTAATCTTGATGAAGTAAGTTCTGCTGCCGACGGACGTGGTCGTGCTAGTGTTATTGCTGCAAAGGCATTGCTTGCAAAGGTTTATCTTGCTGCAGGTTGGGATTTGCAGACAACATTGACAGATGCGGTAAAAGGCACTTATACTGTAAATGATTCGAAAGGATATTTTGAGTTAGCTGCTACTACAGCTGCTGAAGTTGCTAATGCAGTTCCTTTAACACAGTCTTTCGATAAGAAATGGGACTTTGACAATAATGAGGCTGGTACAAACCCTGAAACATTGTTCGCCATTCAGTATGATAGAGCAACATCATCAGATAAGGTAAAGGGTGGACATGACCAACAGCATAATTTCGCTCTTTATATGGGTGCTAACACACTTGGTGTAAAGGCAGTAAAGAGCACTCTTTGTCCTACAGAGCGAGTATATTATGCTTTTGATAAGGGTGATGACCGTTTCGAAGGAACTTTCATGACTACAGTTTATGGTTATGATGGCAATGCCGACAACTGGAGCAAGCAGGGATATTGGGCATACTATAATGCAAGTGATGCAGAGAAAGCAAAATTGAGTATCGCATTTAAGTATTTCCCATGGTATACAGACGATGCTGAAATTGAAACATACTGTACTGATCATGCTGCTCAGTTTGTTACAACAGGAAAGAAGAGTGCAACAAAGGTGTTCAAAGTAGCTGAGAATTCTACATGCAAGGCTTACACATCTGCTGGTGCATACGACTCGAAAACTTCTGGTACATACACTCAGCCATTCTCTTCTGCTATTCAGAAGATAGGATGTCTGCCTCCAGTTCGTAAGTTTGATGATAAGAATACTACAAGCGACTGTTCACAGTCGGGTGGCGACTATCGTGATGTAGTAGTTCTCAACGCAAGCGAGATTTATCTTGTAGCAGCAGAGGCATACCTTATGTCTGGTGATAAGACTAATGCTCTTAAGTATCTGAATGCAGTTCGCTCTCGCTCACATGCTTCTACTCTAAGTTCTTTCAATGACTACAAGCGTTATGATTGGGCATTGAATGATGAGGGAGGTTATGTTAGCTTAGGTCAGACAGATAGTTATGGTGTAACAATCAATGAGCTTGATGTTCTTCTTGATGAGCGTATGCGTGAGACTGTTGGTGAGTATTATCGTTGGATAGATTTGCGCCGCACTCGTCAGTTGGTTCGCTATAATGTAGCATATTGTGGACTTTCAGTTGCCAATATGACTGGTAGCGACGGACAAATCAAGTGGTTGCGCCCAATTCCAGAGAACGAGATACAGATTAACTCTGGTATATCAGCTGCTGATCAGAATCCTGGATTCCGTACAACAGACTCTGACGAAAATAAGGATGCTGAGTAATATTCGTAATTATTAACCGAATAAAATTAGAAGAAAATGAAACTGAAAAGTATATTATTTTTAATTCTCGGTCTTTTCTGCTCGCTCAGCTTTGTTGCTTGCGATGATGATGATGACCCAGAAACACATACAAACGCTTCTTTACTTGTCAATGGAACATTTAAAGGCTCCATTTATGATGCGAGTGATGTAGAGAAAGCTTCTGATGTAGTTGTTACAATAAGTAAGTTTGATGCAGAGAATACTCAGGCTTTAACCGTGAAAATAGTTTCTGCAACTTTGGGTATGGATCAGGAAGGTGTCTTTAATGTAGCTAAGGCAGGTGAAGACCGTTATACTTTTAGTAGTGGTTCTTCTGCTGCTGTAAGAAATACTGGTGGTGTTGTTGAAGGTAATAACCTTACAATATATACAACTCTAAGTTCAAAGTATAAGTTCAACGCAACGTCTTCAGCCAAGAGTTACACAATTAAATGTACAAAGGCTGTAGAATAATAATCTCTAATGTTCATTGCCAATATAAATGTTATTGGCAATGAACATAACAAAATTACTTTATCAATTAATAACTTTAAAACAAAACAATTATGAAAAAGAGTTTACTTTTTGTTGCTGCTATGTTTGCAGCAGTTTGTGCTAATGCACAGGGTCAGTGGAATGCAGTATCTTCAAGTGTCGCTGTTGGTGATGTAGTTTCTGCTGCGGGTTCGAACACTCAGGTTGCAGCAGATGAGATACAGAATGCTACAGTTTATCTCGTTGATGGTGGTAAGGATTGGTCTGTAAAAACTCTTCCTGGGGACGAGTTTACATCGCAGGGCTATACTTGGTCAAAAGCCTATGTTCAGGGTGGTACTAATGGCATTGACGCTTCTTTGGATAATTCTGGTACTACATCTGCACACTTTGAGTTTACTCCTACAGTAGCAGGTAAGCTATATGTTGCAGCTAAGTATGGTAAGAACAAGAAGATTTGGGCAGCTAAAGTTCCTAACTCTGTTATTGAGGCTGAAGAGCTTGACTTCGCTGCTATGAGTGATTATGCAACAGATGTATGGGGTCAGTACATTACAGCTGATGGTGGTTTGAACGCTGAGCAGACAGTAACAGACGCTGACGTTTATGCAGCTCTTGCTTATGATGTTGAGCCAGGTAACACATACTTCTTCTGGGTGTCAGGATCTAAGATTATGCTTTGCGGTCTTGCATTCCAGACAGGTGAGACTGGTATCAGCAACGCTGTTGCAGAGAAGGCTAACGTTAACGCTCCTATCTACAACCTCGCAGGTCAGCGTGTAAACAACAACTTCAAGGGAATCGCTATCCAGAACGGCAAGAAATTCGTTAAGTAATCGACTGGCGACAAGCTTTTGAAATGAATCATCCTTTTTATGGATGTATTAGTATTATTCGGGTATTTCGTTAAGGAATGCCCGATTTTTTTTCTTCTGATTTTGTCGAAATTCATTTTTTTTGTACATTTGCAACATATGGAGAGATAAACTTGGTAATTATTTGATTGATATATCAAAATATGTGTTGACAGGTTTTGTGATAGCATCAATGTTCAAAGACTTTATTGATAAGACCACAATGTATGTGGTTGGTTTGATGTTGTCGTTGGTGTCTTTAATCGCTGGTTTAATATTAACAAATAGACGAAAGGGTTAATAAAATGGGTTTATATTTAGTTGCAATAGTATATGGCATTCCATGCTTGGCTTTTATTCTTTATTGTCTGACCCCGTCAGGTAAGCGTTGGTTGCGTAAGAATAATATGATTTAAAGTGTTTCGCTATTCAGAACGGAAAGAAGTTCGTTAAGTAGTCAAGTTAGAACTGCAAGAAATCAGAAAGAAAAGTTCATAATGTTTTATTTGTGTTTTAGCTAAATTATTCTTACCTTTACCAAAGATTTAGAATAAGCATAAATAATAATATAAAAGTTAACTTTATCTATGTCTATAGAAAAAACATTAGTATTGCTGAAACCTTGTGCTATGCAGCGTGGTTTGGCAGGTGAGATAATAAGCGTGTTCGAGAAGAAAGGACTGCAAATTTGCGGTCTAAAGATGATGCAGCTTGATGATGAAATTCTTAATGAGCATTATGCACATCTTGCAGGAAAGCCGTTCTTTCAGCGTGTGAAAGACTCGATGATGGACACCCCCGTTGTAGCGATGTGCCTCAGTGGCGTTGATGCGGTAGAGGCGGTGCGTGCGCTTGCAGGACCAACAAACGGCAGAAAAGCTGCGCCTGGCACTATTCGTGGTACCTATTGCATGAGTTTTCAGGAGAACATAGTTCATACATCAGATAGTCCAAAGCATGCAGCAGTAGAACTTAAACGCTTCTTCCGTGATGATGAGATCTTCGAATGGAAGCAGAGCGTCTTCACCAGTCTTTATGCTTCTGACGAGTATTAATGCGTGGGATTTTTAGAACCCGCCTTAAACAAGTTCATACTATTCAATACTGTCAATATCCACCCCTTCAAATTTGTCCATAAATTCAATTATGTGTGATTGGTAACATTTCCTCTTAACCCTTAGTTCCATAGAGGCAATGTAGATTATTGCAGATGAGGTTTGCTGTTGTTTCATCTCGTAAGAGTCAATATCTATATTGTCAGTACGGAGTTTGTTCAGAACCATTTTAATCTTCTCTTTGTCTGTGGCAGAGATAGTAATTGAGATGTTGCGTGAACCCAAACGGAGAAGAACGAAATATATTGTTTCAAGACAGATTAGAACGAGCAATGTGGCTGTTGTAGCAAGCAGATACATACCAGAGCCACATGTCAGTCCGATGGCAGATGTTACCCAAAGTCCGGCAGCTGTGGTAAGTCCCTTTATGACATGCTTCTGAAAGATAATCGTGCCAGCACCTATAAAGCCAATACCTGTAACCACTTGAGATGCGATACGTGAGGGGTCGAGAGATATAGTTCGTCCGCCTAATGTCTCATCAAAGCCGAATTGTGATAGTATCATAAACAATGCACTACCCATCGCCACTAGGAAATGAGTGCGTATCCCCGCCTCCTTAGCACGGTATTCACGCTCAAAGCCGATAACGCCGCCAAGGACGGCAGCTATAAAAACCCTAAAGATAAATTCGTATGTCATAGTTGTAGTTTATGATTTGTAGAACTATCCAAACATCTTTTCCCATTCCTTAAAGCGAGCCAGTCCCTCTTCTCCAAACTTGGCAATGCTTCTCTCTATTTTTTCTATAGGTTTCTCGATGTCAAGATGCGTCTTTGAGAAGAACTTGTCGGCATAACATATCACTTGCTCTTCAAGAGTTTCTGGCAGAAAGTCCTGATGGGGTAGGGGGAGGTTCTGACTAACAATCTCGTTAAGTGAGAGTCCTGCACCAGTATGACGCTCACAAACCCTTGCATGTCTTGGCAATCCTTCTTGTCTAAGCATTTCTGCACCAAGAATACCATGACGGATATATGGTTCTGTGCCAAAGCATTTAATCCCAGGAGCATCAGTCTTGATAATGCCGATGTCATGAAGCATCGCCGCTTCTTCAATAAACTGAGGGTCAAGATTTAGTTCTGGGTGTAACGAAACAATCTGCAGCGCCTTTTGCGCTACAGATTGGCTATGGATAACGAGGATGGTGCGAAGTTCACCATCCCCACTATAATATTTGTCGATGATTTCTTTCCAATCAATCATAGGCATTTTCCCTATTACTCTTTGTCTCTTTCGATGTATCCGATAACATCGCCACGGTTAACCTTAGAGCCTTGCTTTGCAGCAATCTCTACGAGCTTGCCGCCGAGACAAGCGGGAACGGCAACAAACTGTCCCCAAGGTGCCTGAATGTAACAGAATGTGTCGCCCTCCTTATAGTGCTGTCCGATAAACGGCTCCACACATGGCATGCACTCGCTGCTGCCTTGGAACTCAAAGAATATTTGTCCCTTAACAGGTGCAACGATAGCGTCGGCTTTGGCGTGCTTGAATGCTGCGAGCTCCTCAGGAGTGAGGGTGCTGCCCAATTTTGCATCTTTAGCCTTCTGCAAGTCGGCAAGCATACGCTTCTTGGCAATACCACTCTTGTAGTCGCGATACTGCTCTGGGTGCATGGCGAGTTCAAAGAGTTCCTCGTTGTCTTTACCATAATCCCATCCGTTCTCGTCCATTTCCTTCTTGAAATCGTCAAGTGCATTAGGGATAAGAGTATGAGGGTCGGCATCAGTAAACTCTCTTCCTTGCTTCTTTGCCAGCTCCACGATTTCTGGATCGAGCGTGCCTGGCAGCTTTCCACTCTTGCCTAAGATCATTCCCCACATAGAGTCGTCCATCATAACGAAGCGACCCTTGCCTTGAGCCATTGTCAACAAGTTCATAAGGGCGATGTTCTTGACATACTGAGAGAAAGGAGTAACCAATGGTGGGAAGCCGACACGTGGCCAAACGTAAGCCACCTCGTCGAAGAGCTTAACGAGCATCTCGTCGGTAGAATACTCTGCTTTACCCTTAGAACGCAGGATTGTGTTGATAGAGCGGTGAATACCTGCGAGGTCTGCCATCATACTTCCCATCATTCCACCAGGTAGTCCGCAGCCAAGAAGTAGTGAACTCATTAGCTTGTTGCCCGGATTGATAAAGTAGCCAAGCCAGTCATCAATAAACTCCTGAGTGAGGTGTCGTGCCTCCATGTAAGCATTCATGTCAATTTCTGGTACTTCGAACCCTTCGTTCTTCAGCATGCTCTGCACGGAAATGATATCTGGATGCACCTTACCCCATGACAGAGGCTCGATGGCAGTATCGATAACATCAGCACCATTGTTGCAGACCTCAAGGATAGAAGCCATAGAAAGACCTGGTCCAGAATGTCCGTGATACTGTATGATGATGTCTGGGTGGTTAGTCTTGATAAGCTTGGTCAATTTTCCAAGCATAGCAGGCTGACCGATACCAGCCATATCTTTCATACAAATTTCCGTTGCTCCAGCGGCAATAAGCTTGTCTGCGATGTCAGAATAATATTCAGCAGTATGTATTGGCGATGTCGTGATACACAATGTTGCCTGAGGAGTCATGCCAGCCTCGAGTGCCCATTTGATACTTGGGATAATGTTGCGCACATCGTTAAGTCCGCAGAAGATTCGGGTGATGTCAACGCCCTGTGCGTGCTTCACCTTATATTGCAAGGCTCTAACATCGTCAGGAACAGGATACATTCTTAGTGCATTAAGTCCACGGTCAAGCATGTGCGTCTTGATACCTACCTCATTGAATGGCTTACAGAATGCTCTTACCGCCTCGTTAGGATTCTCGCCAGCAAGCAGGTTCACTTGTTCAAAGGCTCCACCGTTGGTCTCTACACGAGAGAAACATCCCATCTTGATTATAACAGGAGCTATGCGCTCTAATTGATCCTTGCGTGGCTGGAACTTGCCTGAAGACTGCCACATGTCTCTGTAAACGAGACTGAACTGGATTTTCTTTTTCATTTCATGTCTGATTTAAAGCGTAACAGACTTTTAAGGTGGATGTTTAATTTACACATTCTTATCCCACCGAATAGTCTGCTGCGTGTGTTTTATGATGCAAAAGTAGTGCTTTTTGCGGAGAAATCTAAATTATCAGCCAAAAAACTATTTCTTCAGCCCCTTTAACTCCGTTTTATCCTTTATCAAGAAAAGCGTGCAAGGAATATGTCAATTCAAGTTGGCAATTACAGAGTATTGAAATATAGAATACACTCTCCCATTTTATTTCCCGAACATCTTTTTTATTTCTTCTTCACTCATCCATAACATAGGATATTTTGTGGAAAGGTCTTGGTATATCGCCTTGCCTTCCTCATACATGTCTGCTATAGTATCACCAAAGCCCCAACCGCATCCGTCTGACCATTCTACGCACTGCTGGAGTCGCTTATCATATTTATTCCATAGTCCGTTGGTTGCAATATACTTGACGGTCTTGTCGAAGTTGTTTTCCACAGAGTCATAATACTGCTCCCACATATCACCATAGTCGTAAGTAAATTGGATAGCCCATTCCATATACGATATCATTAACTCTGCAAGAGCATCAGCAGATGGTTTGAGCTTCTTGAAGTCAGACACAGCCTTTCTGCAAACAGAAAAGCGAGTCTGTGGTTCTCTCCGTTTCTTGGGGTAGAACTCCTCACGAATGATGTTCTTATACTCTTCAAGTTTTCCTTTCTCGTCAGGACAGGCAAAGAAATCCAAATATTCCTTTGCTTCCTTTTGGGCGGAATACAGTTCAAGCACCATTTCTATAATTTCGGCCTTCGTCATAGACTGGAGCAATTTCTTAATCGCTAATTTTGACATAGTCGTGTTTTCTTGTTTTCAATTTGTTAAATAGGAAATCAGTTGTTTCATGCTGTTCTCAATGTCCTCAATTGTTGGTATCTCTTTATAAGCAAGAGTAGGAAGCTCTTTTGCATAGACATTGCTTAATGCAGTCCATACATTATGTAAATTATTGATGATAGGAGAATCCATGATACCCTTATTCTGCCATCCTTCAGGTTTGCAAAATCTCTGCTGATCTTGCGCAAATAACTTGTTGAAATCAGACTTGAAAGTTTCGCTTTTCAAATAGTCATGTGTCTCTGGGGCATTCAACAGGAAATGCAAATCATAGAAATGACGAATCTTGGCTGTTAACTCTGGCATATAGTTGTCTGCTAAAGAACAACGAAGCAATGACACTAACTTTTCTGTCAATGTCCTGCGTTTATCAAGAACATTAATCTCGAAAGGCTGCATGTCGTATTCTTCTATGATATCTTCATTACCTGTTTTCTGTAGGAACTCCGTCAAGAAACTTTTCAACTTAATTTTCTTGAACGGATATGGATTTGCAAAGGAGTTGATTTCAACAAGCAATTGACCAGCCTTGATAGCACCTACTTGTAGAGTTTCAATGGCTCGTGGATATGAATAGTATGCTTTGTGATAGTGAGACCCTTTACTCGTAAAACCTGGCATATCTACTTCATGCAATCCTTCTGTCATACTTTTGGCAGTTCTCTTAATCAGCATTTTCAATTGGTTGCCGTTAAGAGTCCATGCTTCAGATATTGCAATATCAATGTCTTCAGAAAAACGACTACCGATTCCGTATGCTTTTGTAAGACTTGTCCCTCCTTTGAATATGGCACGGTTGTCCTTGTCGTTTGATGCCATCAATGATAATGAGCGACAGATCCAATAGTCTTTCTCTATAAAAATGCTTTTTATACCAAGACCTCCATTATCTACAGATTGAGATGCAGCTTGCAAGGCATCAGAGAATAGTTCCCTGTTTTCATGTAATCTCATATTATGTTCCAGTTCCTTTTGTTTGATAATACTTCATCGGAAATAGACAATTTGTAATTTGTTACCCCATTCAATGTTTTACTGATGACTTCCGTTTTAAATTTCATATTCTCGTAAATGGCTCCAAGTAAGGCCCTTACATAAGGCGTATATGCCAATGATAACTCTGCAAGTTCCTTTTTCTGTTCATTAGAAAGAGTATTTATTGCTTTGCAAATGTTAGTTACACATTCATTTGGGGTAATCGCAGGGATCTCCTTTATAAGACGCATTGCGTCCAATATTCTAAGTAGTGAAATGTTGCTTGATGTTATGGTATTCTTTTGTAAAAGGAAAGAAATCTTTACCCCATTTCTTGTGATAGGTCTACGATACTTGTTTGTGCCTATAAGGATAGATGAACTTATCTGTGTTGTCAGTCCCATGGAAGCAAATGCTGTAGTACCTGTTATATAACCGACAACTTTTCCGTCTTGCTCCAAAAAGTCCTTTACAAGTTCTGAGTCTGTAGGTTTTAGTCTTCCAAAAATTGTTTTCTTCGGAATATAATATTTTCCTTTTGCTATCTTTTGCAGTTCGCCTTGTAGTACAAGACGGCTAAGTGCTTTAGCGAGTGCCCGTTGATATCGCATCTCTACACCAAAGTCTTTTGTTGTCAATACAACTCCTGCAGGAGTCGAGGACAATTTTTCCTTTATTTGTCTTGTAATAACCATATTTATCTCTTTTGTTCGCCTGCAAAGTTAACATAAAGTCTTGTTTTTTACGTAATAAACTTGACTTTTATATATTTCTTTAACCATTTATTTTATATAAAATAGATGTTATTGGGTTATGGTAAATGAAATATTTGTATATTTGCATGAAAAGAAAGTGAATAGATAATTGTAAAT
>CAVKAH010000008.1:0-31751 GCA_963654095.1 Oscillospiraceae bacterium | reverse complement strand
GAATACAATTATATTACATTATTATATATATTTGAGAATTTACTTGCTAAATTGAAAAGGTTTGTATACTTTTGCACATACATAATAATTATTAACATTTATAATTAACAAAAACTTTTCGTTTTATTATGAAACATTATCTACGATTTCTTATGACTCTCGTAATGGTCCTGATTGCGAGGGGGGGTAATTTATGCCCAAACAAATAGTGAAACATGTACATTTACATCTGAATTCCAGTCTGCTTCTTCGGTAAATATTTCGGGTACTGATTACGAAATTACAATAGATAAGGGTACAGGTTCAACTAACCCAACATGGAATAATAACGATAGTGCAATTCGAGTTTACGCTAAGGGGTCAATTGAAATTAGCTCAACAACAAAGACAATATATCAAATAAAGTTTAATATTTCGGGCAGTAAGACTATAAATGCTAGTAATTTATCATCTAATCCAACAGGATTTGATACTTCTTCAACAACATGGACATCATCAAATGGAAGCAATAAAATAAAACTAAGCATTGGAGGTAATAGCGGGCATATTAAACTTAAATCAATTGAAATTATATATCTAGACACAGACGACCCATCCAAGACCGCAACTAAATTGTCATTTGGCGAAGATTATGACGACAAGACAATTACAAAATATATAGGTGATGCAAATACTTATTCTACCCCTGCTACTTTATCAACCAAAACAGACCCTGCTACGACTATTGATGGAGCAGAGATTAAATATACATCATCTAATACAGACTTGGTTAGCGTTGACGAAAGCGGTAATATCAAGGTTGTATCTACCTCAGAAACTGGAACTGCAAAAATTACAGCGGAATATGCTGGCGATGATACATACGCAGAATCATCTGCATCTTATATAGTAGAAGTAAAGAAGCAAGAAACAGCTCTTTCTTTCGGTACAGAATACGACAATCAGACAATAACAAAGACTACAGACGACCCAGAATTTACTATACCTGCTACCCTTACGCCATCAATAGAAGGAGCAGAAATCACATATTCTTCTTCAAACAAGAGTGTTGCTGAAGTAGACAATACAGGAAAGGTAACTCTCCAAGCAAAAGCAGGAACTGCAACTATCACCGCCAACTTTGCTGGCAATGACACATACGCAGCAACAACAGCCTCATACGATATCCTTGTAAAGAATGTAGGAGAAGAAGTTGCTATATTTGATTTTTCAGGAACAAACGATTATGGATCTGGAGTTGAAAAGACAACAAATTCGTCGCATTATGAAACAACAGAACACACATGGACAAGTGGAAATGTAACAATGGTTACTTCTGGAAAATATCGTTGGTGGAGCAACACTGGTGGTCTTCGTTTCTATGGTGGTTCATTTACATTAACAGCACCAAAGGGCTATCATTTCACAAATATAGAACTAAATGGAGCATATACGTTCAAAAGTGATAATGGAACATATACTAATACCAATGGAAAATGGAGTGGTTATGCTCAAATCATAACATTCACTTCAACTACTAACGGAAAAGACTTGACTGGTATCACAACAACCTACGAACCAGACGTTACACTTACTACCGCAGCCTCAAGCTTTGCGACTTACGCTTGCGACTATGCAGTAGACTACAGCACAGTTGGTTTGGAGGCATACGCTATTACTCTTAACGAAACAGAAGGAACTGTAGCTTACAAAGCTATAGAAGGCACTACACCAGCAGAAACAGCAGTACTCGTAAAGGGTGATGCAAGCACGGAATACACTCTCGCTCCTTCAACAGAAACAGCAGCTACAGTTACCACATCCCTCAAGATTTCTGACGGCACTGTTACGGCAGCCGATAACCTCTATTATGGTTTTGCTACAATAGCGGGTGTTTCTGGTTTCAAACTGATACAGAACGGCATAACAATTCCTGCAAAGAAAGGATACTTGAAGTTGACTAATGCGATGAGCAATGCCAAGACATTCTATGCTTTCGACAGCGAAGCTACAGGCATTGAGGAGACATTTACGAAGACAGAAACAGAGAAATCATTTGCTCCGATGTTCAACATTTCGGGTCAGCGAGTAGGCGATAGCTATAAGGGCATCGTTATCGTAAACGGAAAGAAATACGTGAAATAGTATTTAGTTCATACAGATTTATACGATTATATAGTATAACAATCAAAACAGAAAGGAAATATAACAATGAAGAATTACATAAAACCAGAAATTGCAGTAACAGAAATTGCTTTGGAGTCGATATTAGCAGGCTCAATGGGAGCCTCAACATCACTTGACAACTCCGAGAGAAATACCATTACCAATAGCAATTTGTTTGAGTCAAAGAAGCACAACGGCATGACAAGTCTGTGGGACTTTGACACTGACGATGATGATGAAGAATAATTTCTATATAAAGATACGATTATAAACAAAAGATAAACAACAGATAAACCACACATAGCTAAGCCTAAAGACTTAGACAAATTACAAAATTAACAAGAATAAGAATTCAGACCGCAACTGCTGCGACAGCATTTGCGGTCTTTTTTTAGGCGTGTTCTAAAAATCAATAGTTCGTTAAATATAAAAGATGCTAACTAATCTTATAGTTTATAAGTAAACGAATAATTTTGCTTACACTATATTGCGTAATTCATGTAAAGAAAGTAACTTTGCAAACAAAAATAAAATCAACAACTAATAAAAACAAACAATAGATGGCACACCATAGTTTGGACTCCTTAGATAAGAAGATTCTAAGGCTAATCGCTGAAGATGCCCGTATTCCATTCCTCGAAGTGGCAAGAGCATGCAACGTAAGTGGGGCGGCTATACATCAGCGTATACAGAAACTCACCAATCTTGGAGTATTGAAAGGCTCCAAATTTATTATCGACCCAGAAAAGATAGGCTATGAAACCTGTGCCTATGTGGGTATAAATCTTAAGCATCCAGAGAAGTTTGACGATGCTGTAGATGCATTGAGAAACATACCAGAGGTAGTGGAATGCCACTACACCACGGGCGATTACGATATGTTTTTAAAGATTTACGCCATTAACAACCACCACTTGCTCAACATCATCCACGACCAGTTGCAACCGCTCGGACTGGCTCGTAGCGAGACAATCATATCTTTCAACTCCGCCTTCAACCGCCAGTTGCCTATCGTAGATACCCCTAACGATGATGACGACGAAGATGATGAAGAGGAAGGAGAAGATTAATTTTCGTTTCCGATATAAGTGATGCGTTTCACGTTAGCTCGGCGCAGAGCCTGCTTTACGTCCATCACCATCTGCATATCAACATCCTTGTCGCAAGAGATAGCCACCGTCATAATCTGGGCATCCTCTTGCGACATTTTATTTTGCAAGTCAGCCACATAATCAACCATCTGGTTAAGCGAAACAATCTTATTGTTGAGTTGCAAGCGATAGCCATCGCCAACACCATTCAAGGGCTTACCTATATAAAGATGTACGATAGACGATTTCCTGCCCATCTTAGTAAGTTCCTTACCATCAGGCACTTTGTATTTCACCTGTACGGTATCCTCTCTCATGTGTGTAACGATAATAAAGAAGAACAATACCGTGAATATCAAGTCGGGTAAGGATGCCGTGTTAAGACCCGGCACCTCATGATTTCGCCTCTTTATCTTAATCATCGTAAACCTCCTTTCTAATATTCTCCATTACACGTTGAGGGAAAGCCTTATCCACCGCCTGACGCTCCTCGTCGGAACATTCAGCATACGACTTATGGTATCTACTGTGCGCACACTTATTCTTCAGTTGGGCATAAGCCGACGATATAGCATCCTGAACATGGAAATAATCATCATATTTAGAGTCGGCAAGCATCGTGATATTCACGACATGCCTACTGCGCTGTGGGCAATTACGTACAAAACCCACTATGCGTTCCTTCAGCTTAGCTATGTCGATAGCCTTGCCGTCGGCAGCAATCTGCCCGTCTTTGCCTATAGTAATCTCAAGCACATTGCGTGCGTCCATCTCCGTAACAGTCTGCTCCGTATTCTCCTTCTCTGGCGGTGGCAAGAGTTTGGAAATACCCTTATTGGAGTCCATCGACGTGATAACGAGGAAGAAAACCAATAGTATGAACGATATATCGGCAGTAGACGTGGTGTTAAGCTCCGGCACGCCATCCCTGTTCTTTCTGCTAAACCTCATCTCCATGTATATTTGCTTATCCTTCTACTTTCTCTTTCTGTTTTGCTTCGACATAGAAAAGCCCACTGCACCGACGGCAACGACTATCAATATCGACGTAGTGTAAATAAACATATCCGTGGTCTTGAGCCAGAAAACATCGGTAAAAGACTTGCCATTAACCGAAACTGGCAATGAAGACCCAAGAAGGAACGTAACAACAAGCGAGCCGACGAGCAGCGCAACAGTACCCCAGACGATGCGCCCCACACGTATTCCGTTTACTATACTCTCTGTTGACCGTGTTTTATATTCCTTCATTACTGCAAAAAGAGCCACAATAACAGACACCACCAACAGGAGATACAAGAATATCAGCAGTATATCCGTGAAGGCTGGAGCATTATATTCAGGTTCAAAGATATATGGTATGTCATAGCCCACAAGATAGAAAAGACAGAAAACCACGGCAGATAATCCCAACAGCAGATATAGTATGCGGTTAGAGATCTGCTCCGTTTTCAGATTGGCAAAGTCTTTAAAAGATAAATGTTTCATAAGAAGCCTCCCTTAAATAACACGATAAATCCGTCTCCCCTATTTATTCTTCTTGTATTTAGCTATGGAGTTCATCAGCGAGATTGCCGACTCCTCCATCTGACAGGTGATATGCTCTATCTTCGACAATATATAATTGTAGAAAATCTGCAGTACCACAGCTGAGATAATACCGAAGATCGTAGTGATAAGAGCCACCTTCATTCCCGATGCCACGATAGTAGGACTGATGTCGCCAGCATCCTGAATCTGTTCGAAAGCCATCACCATACCAATCACCGTGCCGAGAAATCCCAACGAAGGTGCTATTGCGATGAATAGTTTTATCCACGAACAACCCTTTTCAAGGTTTGCTGCCTGCACCGAACCGTATCCCGACAGACTTTTCTCTATATCCTCTGTATCATCATCAATGCGTTGCAAGGCTTGTGAACATATAGCTGCCACAGATCCGCGAGTATTCTCGCACAACGCTTTAGCCCCTTCCACATCACCTTGAGATAGTTTGTTGTCAACAGCTTTCATCATCTTCTTAGCATCAATCTCACTGAGTGCGAGGTATATAATACGCTCTATGCAGAACGCTAAGCCTAACACAAGGGCAAGGGCAACAAGCGACATAAACCCTGCCGAGCCCTCGATAAACTTCGTTTTCAGTAACTGATGGAAGCTCTGTGGTTCATCATCAAGGTCTACAAGGTCGGCAGACATTGCCGTAGTATCTACTGCTACCGAATCTATTGCCGTAGAGTCTGAGGAAACAGCAGCATGTGCAGGTGCAGCTTTCAGAGAGTCTTTACCCTGTGCAAAGGCAACAACACTTGTCATCATTACGAGAATTGCAATCAAAGAGATTGTGCTTAAAAGTTTTCGCATATTGTTTGTTTTCTTTAGTTTCTTTATTTTTATTGGTATTCACACCGCTCTAAGCTATCTGAGAAATACCACTTTTTACAACACAAAGTTTACGGGTATACAGAAATATGTCATACATGGCTTACCCTTGTTCTGTCCCGGTTTCCATTTGGGCATCATCTTCATAACCCTTAAAGCCTCGTTGTCGAGCAGCGTGTTAACACCCTTAACCACCTTTATCTCCGACACTGAGCCGTCGACACCTATAATGAACGACACAACCACCCTACCCTGTATCTTCTGCTTCTGTGCAGCTTGCGGATAGCGAAGGTTCTTTGTTATCCACATCATATATGCCACCATACCTCCCGGAAACTCTGGTAACTGTTCCACAATACGGAAGTTAAGAGGGTTATCGTTCATATCTGTAGCCACTGGAGCCTGTGCCGTAAGTTGGTCATCACCATCTCCCTCAATGCTGTTCTGCCCTTCTCCGTTGCCTTTTTCGGCATCTCCGTCAGGCTGATCAAGCTTTGTGGGTATCTCTGTGGTAGGAGTATGCTCCACCTTTTTTATATTTTTTGTGATGGAATGAGAGGCTGCACCGGGCTTTACCACGGCAATCATGTCCTTTCGTTGCTGGGGTGGGATAAGCTCTGCATCCTGCGTAATATCGTCGAGAGTCATGTCTACATCATCATCAGCCCCTCCCCCACTCTTGTATTCAAGGGCGCAGAAGAACAGATTGAGTGCCACAATCAGTCCTAAAAGGAAGCCTGTAGTGCGGTTATATGTAAGATCTATATCAATAAATTTCTTTCTCACGATACGCAGGAGGTGGGATTATCCACTTTCGAGTGGCAAAGTTAATGTATTTTTTCGTTAACTATATAATATAAGGTCATAGAATGACACATTAAGCCACTATATTTAATTCATTTAACATGGTATATTGGGGGACATTAATCTTTTTCTTTACACGAATTATCATGAATTACCGAGGGATAGAATACGCCGTAATACAATATTATGTACTTTTTTCCGTTTTTCCTCTAAATAATGTAACTTTGCATCTCTAAACAAAAAGAATGAAAAAAGGCATAATATCATTACTGTTGGTTATCGTTACCACATTGGCAGCTACCGCACAAGAGAGCCAAACGGAATACAATTTTCTCCGTTTGCCCGTGAGTGCGCATGCGGCAGCCTTAGGCGGCGACAACATCAGTATTATCGAAGATGACCCTACACTTATGTTTAGCAACCCCGCCCTGCTATCGTCGGTGAGCGACAAAACGCTGAATATCAACTTCATGACATATATGGCAGGAGCCACAACAGGTAGTGCTTCATTCAACAGGGTCGTAAACGACAAGGCGTCATGGGGGGTTACAGCACAATATATGAACTACGGCAAGATAAAGGAAACGGATGAAAACAACGTGCAAACGGGAGAGTTTTCGGCCCAAGAGATAGCCCTCGGCGGTTCGTTCAGCTATATGCTCGCAAAGAATCTTGTGGGCGGAATAAATGCAAAAATCGTTTCTTCGTATATTGGAAGCTACAGTTCTATGGGCGTAGGAATAGATTTAGGACTCAACTACTACAATCCCGACATTGATTTGTCGGTATCTGCCGTGGCGAAAAACCTTGGTGGACAGACGAAAGCCTACGATGAGGAATACGGCAAGATGCCTTTCGACCTACAGCTTGGTGCTACTAAGGGGTTTAACAATATGCCTTTCCGTCTGTCACTGACACTCGTAGACCTCAGCAACTGGGACTATAGCTTTATAAACCACCTCGTAGCAGGTGTTGACTTGCTACTCGGCGACCAGTTTTATGTATCTGGCGGCTACAACTTTCGCCGTGCTAAGGACATGAAAATTGCCGAAGGAAGCGGCGACGACGCAAGCGAAAGCAGTCATGGAGCAGGCTTATCGTTTGGTGCAGGTGTACAGTTGGAGCGTTTCAAGCTACAGGTTGGATATGCCAAATATCATGTTTCATCAAGTTCGATATTGGTGAACCTCTCGTATTGTCTATAAAAATCACTATATTCTATAATGGAAAGTAACAAGAAAATCGTAATTGCCATAGACGGATACTCATCTTGCGGTAAGAGTACTATGGCTAAAGACCTTGCCAAAGAGGTAGGCTACATATATGTTGACACGGGGGCTATGTATCGCTCCGTTACTCTTTATGCCTTGAAACATGGTATGTTTAATGCCGACAACAATATTGATACCGCTGCTCTTGAAAAGGCAATGCCAGAGATAAAGATATCCTTCAAACTGAATGAAGATACGGGTAGACCAGACACATACCTCAACGGAACGCTCGTGGAAAAGGACATCCGCTCTATGGAAGTATCGTCAAGGGTAAGTCCGATAGCAGCTCTCGGCTTCGTGCGTGAGGCACTTGTAAAGCAACAACAGGCGATGGGCAAGGAGAAAGGTATAGTGATGGACGGCAGAGACATCGGCACTGTGGTGTTTCCTGATGCAGAACTCAAGATTTTTGTTACCGCTTCGGCAGAGGTTAGGGCACAGCGTCGCTACGACGAGCTTAAGGCTAAGGGTATGGATGCCGACTTTGAAGACATACTGAAGAATGTTCAGGAGCGCGACTATATAGACTCTCATCGTGAGGTATCACCACTGCGCAAGGCTGACGATGCTATAGAACTGGACAACAGCCACATGACAATAGCTGAGCAAAAGCTATGGTTGAAAAAGAAATTTGAGGAGAAAACAATGTAAAAAGATAGGCGTATAGGTCAAAAAGATAATAGAAATACATCGTTAATGCCCTATCGGGAATTAGAAACAACAAGGAGTAGCACATCTAGGCTACTCCTTGTTGTTTTTTTGCTATGAGATTTCACCTCTCTTGTCATGAGAATTCACCTCTCTATGCCCCACATTTTACAGAGCATCTCCACTGAATGTGGTATTGTGAACACCAATTTCTTCTTGCTCTTCAGTAGTATCAAAGTTTGAATTTTCCGTGCTGGTGTCGCACAACATCTGGGTGTAGTGGATCTTCACAACACTCGCCGAGGGGCTTACATATACCTTTTTCATATAACTTAATATAGTTTTTTTCTTATTTATTTCATTATTATCTTCTTGCCGTTTACGATATTCACACCATTTGTTAGGCTTTTCATGCGCTGACCGTTAAGGTTGTAAATAACAGTTTTACCATTTGTCTCCCCTGCCAGTTCCTTTACAGACATGAAACCTGTAGTTTCGTCCTCATCATCGAAGCTAAGTCCGATAACGTTCTTTGCACTTGACGCAGTTGTAGGTATACGCAGATAAGCCTTATTTGCCTTGAGCATATACTTATCAGTTATAGTATAGAAGCCTACACCATTAGTGCCGTCATTGCCAAGTACATAGTTAGTGTACGTGCCGTCTGTTGCTGACAATATAGCACCCTCCAGCGAACCAACAAGCAGATTAGCGTATGTATAGTCTGTTGCGGCAGCTGGTATCACGTAATCTCCTGCTTTTCCTGTCATTATAAATCCTGTTCCAGCAGGAATGTGTGAAACACTTGTCAGCAGAACCTTACCTTTAGAAGGACTAAACCCTGCTACAATATATGCTTTCACATCAGTTACCTTTGAGAAATCTAGGTCGTAAGCATAGCAACCAGTAGCGATATCGTTATCTGAAATGGATACTGAGAAGTCGCTTGGCAATATGTAAGTGAAGTCCTTCCAATATTCCGTTGCCTTACAAGTCTCAATCAGCGATGTTGGGCAATATAGCGTTGTGGTTGCCGAAATATCTTCAAAGACAGAGCTACCACACTCTGGAAGCGTTGTTCCCTTTAGAGTTACTTCGCTTAAGTTTGAACATTTTGAGAACGCAGAGAGACCTAAAACATTCACAGAACTACCAATAATCACAGATGTGAGGCTTGTACATTCATAGAAAGCCTCATTATCAATGGTCGTTACATTATCTGGAATAGTAAAAGATGTCATACCTGAGCAACCAAAGAAAGCAGCTTTATCTATGCAAGTAACAGACTCTGGAATATCTATAGATGTAAGACTTGAGCAACAAGCGAATGCCATCTCGCTAATTTTCGTAACTCCATCAGGGATATTAACAGAGCTTAGATTTGGACATCCATTGAATGCGCTTTCGTCAATGATAGTAACACCATCGGGAATAACTACAGTTTTTAAGTTTATGCATGCTTGAAACGCACTATTTCCTATACTCTTAATGTTTTTAGGAAGACGTACACTTGTTAATTTCGCACATTCTTCAAACACTTCATTACCTATTAAATCCCCATTATCTGCAGTAGCTCCCGACAAATCCAGTACACTTAATGCACCGTCTTTTGTCATTTCATGTATGGTAGTTATATCATCGGAGTCGATAGGTCCCAGCACCGTGAGGTTGGTAATCATATCCTTTCCATCACTAACTTCTGCTGCTAACGTACCTTTCTCGGTCAGTGTGACCGTCCTCGATACTTCTTGCGCAAAGGTAGAAATACTGGCGAGCAACAAGAATGTCGCCATTAGAAACATTTTTCTGATACTTAAGTTATCCTTTACCCTTTTCATAAGGCTTTTCTTTTTACCCTTCTCGTCTCCAAAGCAGGGTGTTAATTATTTAATAAGAACGTGGAGAACATACCTATTGCCCATTCCGCCTATCAAAACTCTTAGATTTGTCCTATGAGTAGAACAGAGTGCTAAGTAAACGCCTTTGTGTTTAGACATATTGTAACGGATATTATCCATTATGTAATCCGGGGCGCAAAAGTATAACTATTTTTTCTAATAGGAAAGAAAATAGGGAAAATAAATAGTAATTAAGCAACTTTAATAGTTAAAACATATACTTAAAATCGGAACAAAAGCTTTATTTACTTAAATAGCGTTTGTATTTATACAAACAAAAGCTTTGTTTAACAGAATAAAGATTTTATTTCAATTTTTCTCATAGACTTTTGGACAAAAAGTATAGGGCTGATTATATTTTACAATAGGGCTGAATATATTTATATATGTGAAAAACGAGCTTCCTGCATACCATATTTCGAAGAAATATTTGTTTCTCTGAAAAACATATAGTAATTTTACAAACTGAAAACGCATGATGGTGGTTCTTTGAGCCACCCATTAATCAACAAGAAAGTTATGAGAAAGACAATTTTTGCCCTTATCACAGCGATGATGTTGCCTATCGGCACGTTTGCTGACAATTATACAAAACTATGGAAGCAGTATGACGCAGCGGTAAAGAAAGATATGCCGAAGTCGCAGATTGAAGTCCTCGACAAGATTGCAGACCAAGCTGCCAAGGAGAAAAGCTATGGCAACCTGCTCAACGCAGAGGTGAAACGCATCAATGCCATTGCTGCTATTTCGCCCGACTCTATACCTCAAGCCATCGCAGCCTTTGAGAAACAGGCGACAAATGCAGAGGTAACAGACAAAGCCCTTGCTGCTGTGTACCACTGTGTGCTTTCCGACGTGTACAAAACAGTAACATGGCAAAGCACCACCTTCCCCCATGCAGAAGAAAAGTCGAAGGAGTACGCAAAGAAAGCCCTTGAAAATCCGAAGCTCTTGGCATCGAAAAGTGCTGGCGGATATACACCTTTCGTCAAGGAAGGCACGGACAGCAAAATTTTCAACAATGACCTTTTGAGCATTATAGGGTATAAGTTGCAGGAGTATAGACTATTGAACGCTTATTACGACAAGGCTGGAAACAGAACTGCAGCCCTCGTTACTGCCCTCGAAATGGTGGAAAGCGAGAACAAGAGTTACGGCAATCGTTATGCTACAAATAAAGTTAAGGGCAGCCGATACGTGGAACGGCTCGACTCACTCATTGCCCTTTATGGCGATTTGACCGAGTGTGGCGAGGTGGCAATAAGGAAATATGAATACTTGAATACGTGTAGCGACGTTACAGCGAGCGAGAAAGCCGACTTTATAGCTACCGCCACGAAGCGCTGGACTAAATATAACAATATTCCACGACTAAAGAGCGAATACGAAGCTCTTATCCAACCATGTTTCAATGCTACGCTTAAGGCTATGGCATTGCCCGAGAAAGAGGACAGCATAGAGGTGAATGTGCGCAATATAAAGAGCCTTAAGATTGCCATTTCTCGACTTAACCTTAGCGGAAACACCGAGTTGAACGCTGATAACGAGGATGATTGGAAGAAGATAAAGAAGCTCATAATACCGTCTACTACGGTGGAGGTGAACACTCCCGTTATCCTTGAGCACGAATATGACCAGAAGAACATGATCATCGCAATACCTAAATTGAAGGCGGGACTATACGTTGTAGAGGTGTCAACAGATAACCCTACGCTAAGCACACGCCGACAAATCATGGCGGTAAGTGATATGTTTATGGCAAGTTTGAAGCTACCTGAGGGCAAGCAAAGACTCGTTGTAGTGAGCGCAACAACGGGGCAACCCATCCCCGAAGCTAAGATTCAGTTGCAGTATAGAGACGACACGAAATCGACAGTTACTACCGATAGTAAGGGCGAGGCTATTGTCTCCACTCGTAAAAGCGACATCGAGATGATGCGTGCATATACGGAAAGCGACAACTATATGCAGTTTACCAACTCATGGGGCAACTTCTATTATAACGGCAACGATAGGAAAGTAAGTCATGTCAATATCTTTACCGATAGGGCGATATACCGTCCAGGACAGACAGTACACGTATCGGCGGTGGCTTACGACATTAATGGCGTTCACTCAACAAAGGTTGTGAGCGGAAAAGAGCTGACTTTCGCCCTTTACAACGCCAACTACAAGATGGTGGAAGAGAAGAAAGCCTCTACCGATGATTACGGCACGGCAAGCGTAGACTTTAACCTGCCAGATGGCAACATACTGACTGGAAGGTTCAGTGTAAGGTGCAACGGTAACGGCAGCGGGTGGCAGACAATCCTTGTGGAGGAATATAAGAGACCTACATACGAGGTTTCTATCGATGATATAAATAGGGAATATCATAACGGAGATACGGTGAAAGTGAGCGGAAAGGCTATTACTTATTCGGGCGCACCCGTACAGGGAGCGAAGGTAGCTTATAGCGTGAAGCGTAGCGAAGACCGTCTTTTCTGGAGATATAGCGGTAATACGGAAAGCGACCAGACACTTGTTGTAGACACCGTGGCTACAGATGCCGACGGCAAATTCGAGATGTTGATACCCGTTGTGATGCCTGCTGGATATGAAGAACAGCAATCTGATGACAACGTGCAGCGCAAGTATATGTGGCAGAAATACTTCAGATTTACCGCAACAGCACAGGTTACCGACAACGCTGGCGAGAGCCACAGTGCGGAAACCTCACTTACTCTTGGTACTAAAGCTACGGCTTTAACCTTCGATATGCCCGACAAAGCATTAAAAGACAGTACGCTAACCATAACTTTCAAGCGCATAAACGCCTCGGCAAAGGAGATTGAAGGCGACGTGAAGTATTGGTTCGACAATGACAAGACATATTATACGGCGAAAGCAAACGAGAAGATAACGATAGACTGGAGTAAGATGAAAGCTATCGAGTCGGGCAAACACATGCTCTGGGCTACTTGCGGAACAGACACCATTTGCCATGAATTTGTGCTTTTCGGTATAGATGACAAGCGTCCAGCAACGGAAACTCCCGACTGGGCATACGCCTCTGCCGACGTATTCCCTAAGGATGGCAAACCTGTATATATACAGGTAGGCTCATCATGTGAGGATACACATATCTTCTACTCTATCATTGCAGGCAATAAGGTTATCGAGAACGGAGCTTACGACGTAAGCAACGGCATCATAACTACCCCTCTGCAGTATAAGGAAGAATATGGCGAAGGCATACTGCTCAACTACCTTTGGGTGAAGAATGGTACGACCTACTCGCACAGATATACCATAGCACGCCCTATGCAGGATAAGACTCTGGACTTGAAATGGACTACTTTCCGCAACAAACTAACACCAGGGCAGAAAGAAACATGGACGCTGAACATATCGCGCCCCGTATCTAACGACATCATAAACAAGGAGTATTTGGACAAAGAAGATAGAGGTTGCCAGTTGCTTGCCATGATGTACGACAAGTCGCTCGACCAGATTACGAAGAACAAATTCAGCTTTAACCTATCCATGTGGCAGAACCTGCCGTCTACTAAATGGAGCAGTATGTCGCTGAAAACAATGTCATATAGCTCCTATAAAGATATAGATTGGTTTGAGAAAAAGCCATTGTCGCTAAGCACTTTCAACTATAGTTTTGATGAATTACAACAGGCTTGTTGGGCTATGGGTACGGCAAATATTGATGGTATCGTTACGATAGCAGGCTACGGAAAAGTAAACAAAGCACAAAAGAAGTTGACATCGGCAACACCATATTCTACCGAAAGGACGATAAGTCCCAACGCTTCGGCAACAACGAAATATAAGATTAATGCTATCGAGAATACTGATGCTGAAGCGAACAACATGGAAGAAGATACGGAGAACGGTAGCTCTGCCCTACAGATAAGGGAGAACCTGAATGAGACAGCCTTCTTCTACCCTGCCCTATATGCCGACAAAGACGGTAACGTAAAGATATCTTTCACACTGCCAGAGAGTGTTACTACATGGAACTTCCGTGGGTTTGCTCACGACAGAGATATGAACTACGGCATGATAGAGAGTGAATGTGTGGCAAGCAAAAAGGTAATGGTGATGCCTAATATGCCACGCTTTGTGCGCAATGGAGATAAGGCTACCATATCTGCAAGGATAGCTAACACTACCGATAAAGATATAGTTACGAATGTGGTTATGCAGATGATTGACCCACTGACAGATAAAGTTGTCTACACGAAAAGTATGAAGATTGCCGTTGCTGCCAATACTACTGACAATGCCGTATTCTACTATTCTCCTGATGGTAACAACGACTTACTGATATGCAAAATATATGCTGAGGGTAAGGGATATAGCGACGGCGAGCAGCACTATCTACCAGTTTTGCCTAACACAGAAAGGGTGATAAACATCGTACCGTTTACCTTTACAAGCAAGGGAGAGAAGAATATCTCTATGGAAAGTATATTCCCGAAAGACGCTATGAACAAGAAGCTCACCGTGGAATATACCGCTAATCCAACATGGATGATGATTCAGGCTCTGCCATATGTGGCACAGACGGAGGAGAAGAATGTGGTTAGTCAAGTGTCAGCATACTATGCCAACGTGCTCGGCAAGTATATTATGAACCAATCACCTGTAATAAAGAAGGTTGTGGAACTATGGAAAAAGGAGAAGAAGAACGGCAACGAGTCGTTGCTAAGTGCATTGGAGAAGAATCAAGAGCTAAAAACTCTCGTTCTTGAGGAGACACCTTGGGTGATGGATGCCGACAAAGAAACAGACCAAAAGATGATGCTCAGCACCTTCTTTGATGAGTCGACTATCGACTATCGCATAAACTCACAGTTTGAGAACATAAAGAAACTGCAAAAGGAGGACGGCTCTTGGAGCTGGTGGCAAGGTATGAACGGCTCGCCAAGCATGACGGCACAGGTATTGGAAACACTAAGCCGACTGAAGGTAATGACTAATGATGACAAGGCTGACATACTAATTAATAAAGGTATGACATATCTCGGCAACGTGGTTGTAAAGGAATATAACGACATCGTAAAAGCTAAAACGAGTCAAAACCTTAGCATCTGCGACAGCCACGCCATACAATATCTATACATCAACGCCCTACTTAACAGGGATTTGCCTAAGGACGAGGTGGCAGCAAAAGATTATCTGCTGTCTTATCTGAGGAAGGATCGCCAGCGCAACATCTATGCTAAGGCTCTGATGGCGGTAGTATTGAACAAAGAAGGAAAGAAGCAGGAGGCTAAGGAGTATGTGGAAAGCATAAAGCAATATACCGTGGCGAAGACCGACATGGGTAGATATTTCGACACTCGACATGCAGGATATTCGTGGTTCGACTACCGTATCCCTACGCAAACGGCTGCCATCGAGGCTATCAAAGCGGTGGATGCTGACAAAAACACTATCGACGAGATGCGCCTGTGGCTATTGCAGAGCAAGCGTACACAGACATGGGACACGCCAATCAATAGTGTGAACGCCATATATGCCTTTATCGACGGTAACTACAAAGTACTCGACACTAAAAACGAGGGTAACCTGACCATCGCTCTTGACGGGAAACATCAGAGTTTGCCTGAGGTTTCAGCTGGTCTGGGCTATACCAAGGCGGTATATGACATCAACAATCAGGAGAACCTAACGATAACTAAAGCTGACGACAACACGTCGTGGGGTGCTGCTTATGCACAGTTTGCACAGAAGGTGGAGCATATCAGCGACAATGCTTCGGGTATTAAGGTAACGAGAGAGATTACTGGTTGCAACAAACAAGAGGCAATGAAAGTTGGCGACAAGGTAACGGTACGCATAACTATCACAGCAGATCGCGACTACGATTTCGTACAGGTTGTGGATAAGCGTGCGGCATGTATGGAACCTGTAAGTCAGACAAGTGGCTACCATTGGGGATACTATTGCACCACAAAAGATTGCACTACGAACTATTATTTTAACCAACTTTCGAAAGGTAAGCATATAGTAGAGACGGAATATTATATAGACCGCACAGGCGACTACACTACTGGCACGTGTACTGCACAATGTGCGTATGCTCCTGAGTTTATAGGTAGAACGGGGGCTAAAGTGTTGAATATAAAATAAGAAAATACAGCGTATGAACAAAAAGACTATTATATTATCGCTGCTTGCCATGGCGTCTATAGAAGCTACGGCACAACGAATATCTGCTAAGAACGAGATTATCGACTGCGGAAACGTATTGTACGAAACGCCCGTTACCGTGAAGTTTGAACTTACCAATAAGGGTAACGAACTGAATATCGACCAAATAAGGGTGAGTTGCGGATGCACTACGGTGGATTATCCGCACCATACCATCAACAGAGGTGATGCTTTCACCGTAACGGCAACATACGATGCACGACAGTTGGGGCATTTTGAGAAAGAGGTGGCTATATTCAGCAACTCCTCAAAGACGCCTTTCTATCTGAAGATGAGGGGCGTTGTGGTGGAAGAGGCTAACGATTTCAATGGACAATTCCAGTATAATGTAGGCGGTTTGCTCGTAGACAGGAACAATATTGAGTATGATGACGTGAACCGAGGCGACTATCCCGTGCAGCTTATCCATATAAAGAACAACACTGGGGAGACTATTAGTCCTGTGGTTATGCACCTGCCGTCGTATCTTACGGCTACTGTTTCGCCAACGCACATTGCACCGGGGAAGACTGGAGTGGCATCACTAAAGCTGAATTCAAGGAAGCTACATGACTTCGGACTTACTCAGACCTCGGTATTCCTCGGTAAGAATCCTGGCGAAAAGGTTAGCACAGACAAGGAGATTTCCGTTTCTGCCGTATTGCTACCCGAGTTCGACAACATGTCGGAAACACAGTTGTTTAATGCTCCAGAGATAACCTTGTCGGCAAAAGAACTTGACTTGGGCGAGTTTGGAGATAAGGCTACAAAGAGCGGAACAATAATCATTGACAACACTGGAAAGTCGACTCTCGACATCCGATCTATGCAGATGTTCACAAGCGGCATGAGCATAAAGCTGAACAAGTCTAAGCTCAAGGCGGGCGAACAGGCAAAGATGAAGATTACGGTGAATAAGAAACTGCTCCGTTCGGCAAGGAGTATGCCACGTGTGCTTATGATTACCAACGACCCAAAACAGCCTAAGGTGGTCATAAAGGTAAAGGTGAAATGATTGTAAAGCTCTAAATTCTCAACTCTAAACTCTAAATTCTTAACTCAAAATTCTAAACTCCCAATATGGAACACCCAGAGAATAGCAAAGAATATGCAGGACTACAGGTTAACCAAGGTGTGGTTCAGCCATCCAACATAAACCCATATCTGAAAAGAAACCGCTTTCGTCGCCACGAGATGTCGGTAGGCGACATGGTGGAAGGTATCGTGAAAGGCGATGTTACTATACTTAGTCAGGCAGTTACCCTTGTGGAAAGTGTTAACCCAGAGCATCAGAAGAAGGCGCAAGAGGTAATAGCCAAATGCTTACCACATAGCGGAAAGTCGGTAAGAATAGGTATCAGCGGAGTGCCAGGAGCAGGAAAGAGTACGTCGATTGATGAGTTTGGCATTCACGTGCTTGACCGCTTTGGAGGAAAACTTGCCGTTCTCGCCATCGACCCAAGCTCTGAACGCTCTAAGGGAAGTATACTTGGCGACAAGACAAGAATGGAGAAACTTGCAGTAAGGAAGGAGTCGTTTATCCGCCCTAGCCCATCTGCTGGCTCTTTAGGCGGCGTGGCACGCAAGACGAGAGAGACGATAATCCTATGTGAGGCTGCTGGATACGATAAGATTTTCGTAGAGACAGTGGGGGTAGGACAGAGTGAGACGGCATGCCACTCTATGGTGGACTTCTTCTTGCTCATACAACTGGCAGGAACGGGCGATGAGCTACAGGGTATAAAACGTGGTATCATGGAGATTGCAGATGGTATCGTTATCAACAAATGCGACGGCAATAACGTGGATAAATGTCATATCGCAGCCACCAATTTCCGTAATGCGCTGCATTTCTTCCCTGCACCCGACAGTGGGTGGACACCAAAGGTGCTTTGCTATAGTGGCTTTTACGGCACTGGTATAAAGGAGGTTTGGGACATGATTTACGAGTATTTTGATTTCGTAAAGGATAACGGCTACTTTGAATATCGCCGTAACGAACAGAACAAATACTGGATGTACGAAACCATCAACGAGAGCCTGCGCAACAATTTCTATAACAACGAGATGATACAAAAGAGTATGCAAGAGTTTGAACAGCGGGTACTTAATAAAGAGAAAAGCAGTTTTGCCGCTGCAAATGACCTACTGAATATGTATTACAAAGCGCAACAAATCCCCACAGATTTCATACCCTCAAACTTCTCTATAAATAAAGAATAATGCAACTAAAGATAGAAATAGACAACGGCAGCGGCTTTTGCTTCGGCGTTACCACTGCCATAAGCAAAGCGGAAACGGAACTGGCAAAGGGGAATACTCTATATTGTCTGGGCGACATCGTACACAACGGCATGGAATGTGAAAGACTTAAGAAGATGGGACTTATCACTATAAACCATGACGAGATGAAGGAATTGCGCAACGTGAAGGTACTTTTGCGTGCTCATGGAGAGCCGCCAGAGACTTACGCCTTGGCAAAAGAAAACGATATCGAGATTATAGATGCTACGTGTCCCGTGGTTCTGCAACTGCAGAAAAGGATAAAACGACAATACGACAACAACTCTGACGCACAGATTGTGATATTCGGCAAGCCAGGACATGCCGAAGTGTTGGGACTTGTAGGACAAACCAACAGCCATGCTATTGTTATGGCACACTTTGACGACGTGAAATCATTGGATTTTACAAAAGATATCTATCTTTACTCCCAGACTACGAAATCGCTGGATGAGTTTCACAGGATTATAGAATATATCCAACAACATATTTCACCTGATGCCACATTCAAAAGTTTTGATACTATATGCAGGCAGGTGGCTAACAGGATGCCTAACGTGAGCAACTTCGCATCAAGACATCAGCTTGTGCTCTTCGTTTCAGGGCGTAAGAGCAGTAACGGCAAGGTGTTGTTCAACGAATGTAAGAGAGTTAATCCCAACAGTTACCAGATTGAGAGTCCTGATGAGATAAAAAAGGAATGGCTTGAAGGCATTGAAACAATAGGCATCTGCGGAGCTACAAGCACCCCAAAATGGCTGATGGAACAATGTAGGGATAAGATAATGAGTATTTACGGATAGAGATGTATATTTACAAAAACATTATAAAGATGAAAAACTATAAAGAAGAAGCATTGAGATGCCTGCTCTGCGACAACGCACCATGCAGCGCAATGTGCAACAACGGCGACCCAGCACGTATGTTGCGCTCTATACGATTTGATAATAGTAGCAATGCCCCTAAGTGGATAGAGGGTTGCACGGATGAAGAACTGCTTGCTGCAGAGAAAGCTTGCATACACTACGACCGACCCGTAGCTATTAAAGAGATTGCAGATAGTTTGAAGAAAGAACAAAAGGCGAATGACGGCACAAATATTGCGGAAAACGCCGAAGAACCAAGTCTTGAGATAGAATTCTGTGGCATGAAATGCGAGAATCCTTTCTTTCTTGCTTCCTCTGCAATATGTACTAACTACGAAATGGTGGCAAGAGCATTCGATGCAGGATGGGCTGGCGTATACTATAAGTCTATCTGCATGGAGGACATCCATGAGGTATCGCCACGTTTCGACTCTATCAGCGAGCAGGGACACCAAGGAGATTTCTATGGATTCCGCAACATGGAGCAGCTCAGCGAGAACCCTGCTGAGGTGGATTTCGAGATTTTAAGGAAGCTAAAGCAGAATTATCCTAACAAGATTGTTATCGCAAGTATCATGGGACAGACGTTGCAAGACTGGGCAACGCTCGCCCACATGGCAGAAGACGCAGGACTGGATGCCGTGGAGCTAAACTTCTCATGTCCGCAGATGGGACTTGAAGGTATGGGAAGTGATGTGGGACAGAACACAGAACTCGTGATGCACTACACCTCATACGTGAAGAACAGGGTGAATATACCTGTTATCACCAAGATGACGCCTAACATCACGCAGATTAACGCACCTGCCGTGGCTTCATCACTTGCTGGCGCAGATGCTATATCTGCTATCAATACGATAAAGAGTGTTACGATGTCTGACTCGTCAATGGTATCTCATCAGCGCACAATATCGGGATATTCTGGTCGTGCTATCAAGCCTATTGCCCTGAGATACATACTCGAATTGGCAAAAAACCCTATATTGGAATTCACGCCACTTAGTGGTATCGGAGGTATCGAGACATGGAAAGATGCACTGGAATACTTACAACTGGGATGCACAAACCTACAGGTGTGTACCTCAGTGATGCAATACGGCTTCCGAATCATAGACGATTTGAAGGAAGGACTTACCACTTATCTGAAGAAAAGAGGGCTTAAGAACATCGACAGCGTTATCGGTGAAGAACTAAAGAACTTTGTTTTGCCTTCAGAAATGGATCGTTCCACCATTGTATATCCACAGTTGGATCGCACAAAGTGTATCGGTTGCGGCAGATGCCATATCTCTTGCAGCGACGGAGGACATCAAGCGATAACCTTCGGAGAAGACCGAAAGCCACATATCAATGGTGCTAAGTGCGTGGGATGCTTGTTATGTCAACACGTATGCCCTACTGGCGCAATCAAGCCGTCTAAGCGAGTTAAGAAAAAATAATAGTAATATTGTTGTAAACCCCGAAAGTTCGACAAAAAACTTTCGGGGTTTTGTCATATAAGCTGGGGTTCTTATTTTATGAGTTTATTGGAAAGCAACAATAAACCTATTTACCACTTCAAATAACCATATTTATCTTTGCACCATAACTGCCAAGAATTAACAATATTCTGCCAAAGAACGTATGCGCCAGGAGCAACGGCAGCCACAGGATTGAGGAATGTTACAGTAAGCCAAATACCGACAATGGTATTCTTCTGACCGAGAGCCTGACCTGCACTGACACGGTCGCCATAGAAGCCGCCTACCCATTTGCCTATAGAAAATTGTATCAATGTGATGAACAACGGTAGGATGAGAAGCAGAAATAATATCCATCCGTCGACGGAGGCTGCCATTATATTATGTAAAGTTATTCCAGTTACTATCGATAAGTTTATCGACCACAAATAGAAACCAAGGTTCTTATGACTCTTTATCCTATCTGCGAAACGTGGCAGATAACGCCTTGTGAGCAAAGCAAGACAAAGCGGAACAAGGAGCACGGTGGCAACTCTTTTTAGTATCATCATAAAAGCAAAGAGGAATGTTATGTCGCTACCCTTCTCAACCATAGGGAAGAAAAGTGGAATGATGATACTTGTAACAATGTTAGCTATAAGCGTATAAACTGTAAGTGAGGCTATGCTGCCGCCAAGTTTCTCGGTTACGACTGCTGCTGATGCTGCTGTAGGACAGATAAAGCATACAAAACATCCTTCGAGAACAAGTTTTAGATTTGGGCTAACACCTCCAAACAATAATATAAGCATAACAAAGAAGCCCGATAATGCTGTACGGATGAACTGCAACCAGAAATGCCACGTTCTGGGACGCATATTCTCCATGTCTATTTTGCAGAACGTTACATAGAGCAACAAGAATATTAAACATGGCACGAACTCAACACACCAAGGTCCAACGGTATTGCCTATAGGCTGAAGATACGGAACTTCTGAAAACATAAAATAAACTAACGTTCCAAAAGCAAGGGCGCACATCAGCGTCCACTTCTTAATAAACGATATAATGTTCATAGATTTATAACACTTCTCATTATATAATATAGTACTTCCCAAGAAACGGGGCATGTCTTTATCACGACATGCCCCGATGATGCAAAAGTAGTTTAAATAAAATTACGCCACAAATTTTTGATTATAAATAACCATAATTATCTCCGTTTCATTATGCATCAACTCAATGTTGTCCTAAATAAATTATGGACAACATTGGCATCAACTATAAAATTTGATACATTTTGCAGCACTATTTGTAGTCTGCGCATATACGCAGACTACAAGTGCATTATCTATTTATATATATATGAAATTTTGTGTTGGGTCATTGTCATATACTTAAATAGTAAGTAAGTGTTTTTCATGGCAAGACTATATAGATTTGCAATACAACGCAACGTTTTTTACATTTATGTCAGTATGGTATTAAACTTTTGTTGATGCAAAGCTATACATAATTTTCGTAATAAAAAATAGCGTATATAGCAATGAAAAGCTTTTTGCTAATTGAGCAAAAAAGAATTGCAGAAATAGCAATTTTTTGCTCTTTCTGCAATAGTTCATTTGTTAAATTTACAATTTGACGCATAAAGAAAGCCTTATCTAAGCTTTCTCCATTTGCCTGGTGTTATACCTTCCATCACGGTAAACATCTTTGTAAAATAGCTTAAGGAGACGTATCCAACCCTATCTGCAACATCTGTTATAGTCAGTTCTGGATTATCAAGCAATAACTGCTTAGCATAATTCAACCTTAAACTATTTATCCATTCCCTGAAAGATACATTGTAATGATTGTTTATATATGTAGACAAATATGTACGATTGGTACATAGGTCTCGAGAAAGGTCTACAATGGTAAGTCCCTTCACGACAAATTTCTTTTCTTCTATCCACTTTTCAAGTCGTTGACCTATCATATTCTCCTGAGCAAAAGCAAGTGGAGTGTCTTGTTCTTCCACTATCGTGTCGGATGCAGCCTCACTAACAAGTGCGAGTTTCTCATGGAATACCACATAATTTTTATATGAGGTATAAAGATATATATAGAATGGTATTGCCGAAATTATCCAATAGACAATGTAATCATTGGGAATAAAAGTGAAAAATGCCTGTCCCACTCCAAAGGAAATCGCCCAATATGTTATTACAGACATCCACTTTACATAAGCGTAAACGTCATCGGAATGATAACTATCGAGCGTCTTATGTAACCGACGCAATGCTAAAAATATCCGAAGAGCCGTCATCGAAGCATAAATCAAATATGTTAGCGACATCATTAGTAATGCTATAAAATGAGGTTGTCCTGTCGGAAACATCCTTCCAATTACCCAAAAGACACCAGCGTAGATAACCCAAGCCGTGAGGTGACGAATAAAGCGTTTCTTCGTAACATACCCCTTTTCCATAAGATGCATCATACCACTACCGAAGAAAAATACAGCAAGGAAATAGGTAACGAGGTTCATATATATCGCTCTCTCTACATCAAAGAAACGTGGAGAAATGAACAAATGGACCGAATAGTTGACGGAAAGGACCAATAATGCTATACCCATTAACGTACGAGACTGCTTGTACGTAATAAAAGAGCTTCGCTTAGGCAATGTTCCGCATATAAACCTAAATGCGAAAAACAGCATAAGCGTAAGGGATACACATAAGGCATAGTTATATCCTAAAGTTTTCATATTTTGCTACATCAATGAATTAACGTTACGTTGTAATCTATTTTCGTTGTAATCTATCTACTTTTTGCTCTGTTTAGCATAAAGAAAAAGCAACTGACAAATAATTATTTTGCAAAGATAACAATTTATTGCGAACATAAAAAAAAGGAACATACAAAATACTTGTATATTCCCTCTAAAATGTTTACTTATTTATGATTTCGCTAAATTCGTTTGAGTTTGAATGAATTTTCTATACTTGCTATTTCATCAAGGAACAGCTTGTCTACCTCTAACCGCTTTTCTACTTTTGAGCAACTATGAATAACTGTGGAATGATCCCTACCTCCCATTAGCTTTCCTATTCTTGATGCTGGCATCTTGGTATATTTTTGGGCAAGATACATAGATACCTGACGAGCCTCAACATATTCTCTTTTCCTACTTCTGCCATTTACTGCAGAAACGGTAACCTCGAAATGATTGCATACAGAATCCAAGATATCGTCGATAGTTAGAGGATTATCATCTATCTTTACTGCACGTTTTATCACTCTCTCAGCAAGACGCATATCAATATTGCTATTATATACAACAGAATATGCCATGAGTGAGTTAATCACACCCTCCAAATCTCTCACACTTCCATTAGCTGTCTGAGCAATAAAGTGTACTACTGACTCTGGGATATGTAAGCCATCACGCTTTATCTTGTTCTGCAATATATCCATGCACAACTCTACATTCGGCTTTTCAAGCTCGGCAATAAGACCACAACTAAACCTCGTAAGAAGGCGTTCGCTCATCCCTTGAAGGTCGACAGGTGGGCAGTCGCTTGCAAGTATTATCCTCTTGCCGTTCATAAATAGGTGGTTAAAGATATGGAAGAATGTCTCTTGCGTCTTTGCAGCCGAAGTCCACTCCTGAATATCATCCACTATAAGCATATCTATCGTCTGATAGAAATTGATAAAATCATTTACTGTATTGTTTCTAACAGCATTTGTATATTGAACCTGAAAGAGGCGGGCACTGATATATAATACTCTCTTTGCTGGATACAATTGCTTTGTGCGCACACCTATCGCATTGATAAGGTGAGTCTTTCCGCAACCTGAAGGCCCATAAACGAACATCGGGTTGAACTGCGTAGTGTTAGGATGCTCTGCTATAGACATACCTACAGAACGAGGAAGTTTATTGCTTGCACCTTCAATGTAGTTTGCAAATGTATGATGAGGATTAAGCTGCGAAGGTATTTGCTGCTGACGTGCAACATCCAATGGAGACGGCGACTGATTGGTACGAGCCGGTCTTGTCTCCGTTTCATTTATTCCAGCGGGAGGGTCTGACGGAAGGATCTGAGCAAGATTATTAGTCTTGTCCGTTACAACACGATAAGAAAGACGTATTCCTTGACCGAAATTCTTTGTCAACACCTTACCCAAAAGGTCAATAAAGTTCTCCTCCAGATACTCATACACAAAAGGGCTTGGTACCTGAAGTAAAAGCGTATGAGTCTTCACATCGAACTTTTCGAAGACTATAGGCTTGAACCATGTGTTAAATTGCTGTTCGGAGACATTCTCTTTTATAAGTGAGAGGCTCTTCTCCCATACAACATTGGGATTTTCGGTCATATTATTTTATAAAGAATAAATGGTCTTTCGACGCTTTTCTTAATAAGTTTTTATGTTTTTCCTTATTTACACTTTGCAATGTTTTCCGAAAAAGTGATGCAAATGTCGCAAAAAAAATCGGAATAAGCAAATAGGTTAATAGTATTTTTTTGGAGTTTTTTCGTAAAGCACTATAGATATGTACTTTAGAAATAAGGTAAAATAAAAGCTGACAACAAGGCACTTTATTCATTGTTGTCAGCTTTTAAGAATATCCGTAAAATAGGTTTATTTATCTTTCTTACCAAACACAGAGAAATGTACGTATCTCTTTGGATGGGATTTCAAATCGATAAGCAAGGAGTCAGCTGACTTAACCGTTGAATTTAAGTTATAGTATAGGTTAGGATCACGCATCAAAAGCCCAAGACTACCATTATTCTCATTAAGTTGTTTCGTAAAGGCTTGTACATTGTCAAGCGTTGTATTAACCTTCCTCATTGTACCTTCAACATCCACTTTGCTCAAATTAGATGTTACTGTTTGTGCATTATCCATCACGCCATCTGCCTTCGTCAAAAGACCTGGCACTCTAGTGTTTAGTGTTCCAAGTAATGTATTCAACTCTTTTGTTGAGACAGTAAGATTGCCAGAGATAGCTTCTACGTTATGTAGAGAATTTGCTATTGCTGGATCTGCAAGCAGGAGATTAACGCTTGCGAGGATAGAATCAAGCTTTGGGAGGATGTTTTGAACGACTGGTATCAGGTCTTTCATCTGTCCCATAGCACCATCGTTTATTCCACCGATAATCGTTTCACCCGGATTAACCCTTTCTCGTGGGTTATTGGCAAGCAAAAGATTAACCTTAACGTTGCCCATCAAGTCGCTTACAATCTCTGCGCTACTACCTTTAGGTATACGCATATTCTTATCAACGCCGACTTCTACGATAATATCCTTGGATTGTGAATAGTCATAGTCTATCTTTTTCACTACGCCCACTTTATATCCGTCTGCATATATCGGGCAAGATGATGACAGACCGCTTATATCACGAAAAGAGATATAATAGCGACTGTCGGATGAAAACAAGTCCAATCCCTTAAGGAAATTCATTCCGAGGAAGAGGACAACGAGTCCAACGATAGCAACAAGTGCAATTTTGACTTCCTTTGTAAAATATTTCATACTTAATTTATTTCGTTATAACATTATATATCAACCGATTAAAATCAACGTTTCTTATTCTTAAACTGACGAATAGCATCGTTGACATTCATCTTCTCACCATTTTTAAAAGCTACGACAAAGGCTCCGGGGAATGTCTCTGCCAGTTCTTTTCTTAGTTTACTTATCTCATTGAAATTTGTTGAAGCACCAATCGTATATTTGTACATTCCCCCTTCATAATAATACTCAACACCTTCCTTGCCTTTAAGTAGACTACTGTTCTTTGTCAATTTTGTGTTATTGGCAAGTATTTGCACCTTAAAGATTGGTTCGTCAGTATTTGTTTTATCTGATTTATCATCTTTCGAGCTCCTCGTAGCTATATCAGAGCTCTTTGTGTTATTATCACTTTGTGCTTCTCTGCGTTTAACATTTTGAGGCTTAGCCGTATTATTTTGAGAATTGCTCGTATTATTTTGTTCCTTTTTTACTTTCTTTTCATCCGGGAAGTCCTTAGGTACGATTGTTGGAATCTTTACTTCCATATTGTTTTTCGCTTCATAAGGCACGGTGAAACCTGAGGAATTATCATTTTTATATTTAGCAAAAGCGTTGTAAATTCCTCTTGCTATATTGTCTATGCTAACTGCATCATTAAGCAAACGCTCCTCATCTGGTGTGGTAATAAAGCCTAACTCTATAAGACATGCAGGCATTGACGTTTCTCTAAGTACGAGAAAGACGTCTTGTTTTACGCCCTTGTCAGGTCTATTTGCCGTAGCACATACATTTTTCTGCACGAGTTTTGCCAGTTCTACGCTCTTTGCCATATTCTTGTCGTGTATAAATTCAAACATTATGGCACTTTCTGGAGAATTAGGGTCGTATCCCTCATAGCGTTGTTTATAATCACTCTCGTAGGTAATCACTGCATTTTCACGTTGGGCAGCACTAAGTTTCTCATTAGAACGCCTCATTCCCATCGTATAAGTCTCTAATCCTCTTGCTATTCGTCCGTTTGGAAGGGCATTGGTATGAATAGAGACAAAGATATTTGCCTTACTCTTATTTGCTATATCAGCACGCTTATGCAATGGGATAAAGACATCCGTCTTTCTAGTATAAATGACTTTTACATCTGGACAATTCTTTTCTACATACTTTCCAAATGCCAAAGCAACATTAAGATTTATATCTTTTTCATTCGAGAAACTTCCTCTTGCTCCCACATCATGTCCACCATGTCCTGCATCAATAACGAGTGTAAAACTCGTGGCGGCATCTACTACGAATGTCGCCAACATAAATAGAGCAGTCAACAGAAAGGCTCTCTTTTTATAGTAATTATATCTTATCACCGATGCAAAGTTAAAAAGAAGTTTCGTTTTGTCATAATATAACACAAGAATTATTGCCTCTGATTAGTGATTTGTATCATTTATAAAGTGTAACAGAACACCTGCGCCATCACAATCCGCACCCATCGGAGGGTTTATTTTTGTAAGTTTTACCGTCAATTCACTTATCAACGGCATCGTTTCCATGAGCTTCTTCCCTATTCTGCCAGCCACATGTTCCAACAGATTTGATGGGATATCCATCTCTTTTCTTACAATATTATAAACCTCTGCATAATTTAATGTATCTGCAACACTATCACTTTCAGTAGCTTTCTCCAAAGGATAACATGCAGAGAGAGATACTAGGAAGTATCCTCCTGTAAGTCTCTCTTGTTCCATCACTCCATGATGAGCATGAAATCGCATATTATTTATATAGATTTGTCCTTTCTGCAACATATTATCCACACCTTGAAGAACCGCAATTCTTACATATCAGGCATCCTTCTTGATATACAAGAGTCTCCTGACCGCATACTGGACATTTCTGTCCTTTTGCTTCTGTACCATCTTGTATATATTTCTTCAATGCCCTTTCCACGCCAATCTTCCATGTGTTGATACTCTGGCTATCCATCTGTAAAGAGGCTACAAGTTTTATAACATTATCTATTGGCATACGATAACGGAGCACTCCTGATATAAGCTTCGCATAGTTCCAGTATTCTGGGTTGAACTTTTCGCTAAGACCTTCTACTGTCGTCTTATATCCGCGCTTGTTCTCAAACTGGAAATCGTATCTTTTCTTTCCGTTCTCATCCACATTTTTTATTATCTTACCCTTATTGACACTCTTAGGGAGAGATATTCCTTCATCATCATCTTGAAGACCTGTGAATATTTCATAAGGATAACCATCGAGCAAACCTACAAATGCCACCCACTTTTCCTTATTGTTTTGGAAGCGCACAACATCACATTCCAACTCTCTTGGTCTTATTTCTGTTACACGAGGTGGTTCACAAATATGCAGATGTTCAGGCTCTGCTTTCTTCTTATCTTTCTTTTCTACCGAGATCATCACGCCAGATCGAGAGCCATCGCGGTATACTGTACAGCCCTTACAACCCGACTTCCAAGCTTCAACATACAACTTATTGACTAGTTGTTCATCAACATTATTAGGTAAGTTTATTGTAACACTAATGCTATGGTCTACCCATTTTTGGATAGCACCCTGCATACGGACTTTCATAAGCCAGTCTACATCGTTTGCAGTAGCCTTATAATAAGGTGATTTTGCTACAAGCTCATCCAGTTCCTCCTGTGTATAACGCTTGTCAGTGTCAAAACCATTAATCTTCATCCATGTAAGGAATTTATGATGGAATACGATAAATTCCTCGAAAGAATCGCCAGACTCATCAACGAAATCCACATGAACATTCATATCATTAGGATTAACCTTACGACGACGTTTGTATACAGGCATGAATACTGGTTCTATGCCACTGGTAGTTTGAGTCATAAGACTTGTTGTACCTGTTGGTGCTATTGTTAGGCACGCAATATTACGTCTTCCATATTGCAGCATATCAGCATACAGTTGCGGATCAGCCTCTTTTATACGGTTAATAAACGGATTATTCTTCTCTCTTTCTGAATCGTATATCTTGAATGCACCACGTTCTTTTGCCATTTCTACTGACGAACGATATGCAGCAAGAGCAAGTGTCTTATGAACAAGTACAGAGAAATCGGTAGCCTCCTGTGTTCCGTACCTCAGATTCATAGCTGCTATCATATCACCTTCTGCCGTGATACCAACACCTGTACGTCTTCCTAATCCGCTTTTATATTTTATTTTCTCCCAAAGATTGAGTTCTGTATGCTTTACATCTGCAGACTGTGGATCGTTCTTAACCTTTTCTATAATACAGTCAATCTTCTCCAATTCCATGTCAACGATATCATCCATGATACGTTGTGCTATACGTACATGCTTCTTAAACAAGTCGAAATCGAAATAAGCCTCTGGAGTAAAAGGATTTACAACGTATGAATACAAGTTTATCGACAGCAATCGGCAAGAATCGTAAGGACATAGCGGTATCTCACCACATGGATTTGTAGAAACAGTACGGAAACCAAGGTCTGCATAACAATCTGGTATACTCTCACGAATTATAGTATCCCAAAACAGCACTCCTGGTTCTGCGCTTTTCCATGCGTTATGAACGATCTTCTCCCAGATACGCTTTGCATCTACGTTCTGTACGACCTGAGGATTATCACTATCTATAGGGAATTTTTGCGTATACTCTTTTCCTGCTATCGCATCTTGCATAAATTCATCATCAAGCTTTACCGAAACGTTAGCACCAGTTATCTTCCCCTCCTGCATCTTTGCGTCAATAAACGCCTCGCTATCTGGATGTTTGATACTTATGGAAAGCATCAACGCACCTCGGCGACCGTCTTGTGCCACTTCGCGAGTAGAATTGCTATAACGCTCCATAAAAGGAACAACGCCTGTTGATGTAAGTGCTGAGTTGTTGACAGGTGTACCTTTTGGACGAAGTTGCGACAAGTCATGCCCCACTCCACCACGTCTTTTCATAAGTTGAACCTGCTCCTCGTCCATCAGCATCACCGCACCATAAGAGTCAGCATCTCCGTCAAGACCGATAACGAAACAGTTAGATAGAGAAGCTACCTGATAGTTGTTACCAATACCAGTCATCGGGCTTCCTGCAGGAACGATATATTTAAAATGGTCCAATAAAGAGAACACCTCTTCCTCACTAATAGGATTATTGTACTTATTCTCTATCCTGACAATCTCTTTTGCTATGCGTCGGTGCATATCCTCTGGTGTTTTTTCAAAGGTATGTCCAAAACTATCCTTCAGCGCATACTTGTTTGCCCACACTCTAGCAGCTAGTTCATCTCCATTGAAATATTCTTTTGAAGCAAGAAATGCTTCTTCAAACGTATAAGTATTATTATGTTCCATTATAAATACAATAAGGTAGAAAAGTTTTCAAATATGAAATTCTTTATGTTTGCAAAGATAAAAAAAAATTGGGTACATCTGCGAAAAAGTAACCTAAAATATGCATATAAAATTGAGAATATTAGGAAACAATAAATTAGAAAGTTAATCAAATAGCCACTCAACGATATCGATAAAATTTATCACTTGTAATAATATTTGTCAAAACATACTTGATTATTGATTAAAACTTATGCGTTGTAATAAAATTTTTATACCTTTGCATGTCCAATAAAAGAGACACTAACTTAGCTGGTATTAATAAAAGAACAAAATCATGAATGATATTTCAAACACACAAAACGAACTAAGACATCATAGTCATCATCACCATCACAAGCATCACCACCACCAAGACGAATCAGAAAGATATAAGATGAGCACCCTTTCGTCTATGAAACGTCGCAAAATCATTGGAAAATTTCTGTTCATCTTCATGTTCATATTGGCAATACTTATTATAATAGCATGCGTGTTAGCAACAATTATGTAATTACATAAGAGGCTTATATAAAAAAACTATTGCTGTCCGCCAAAACTTAAAACAGTAATAATATATTTTTTCAAAAAAATCTGTCATTCTGTCATTACATCACGATAAGCACTTATAAGTCAGGGCAATAAGCAACCTTGACAGAAGCTTTCGTTTAAAAGATATCTGTCATTAACTGTCAGTCGCCAAGCACCAAGCTTTTTCCACATAAACAGCTAACGCACAATACTTTAAGCACAATTTATCCATAAACTTCCCTTCTATTACCTATATCTTTTTGAGACGTTATCCTATACTATTTTACCTGAAAAGTGGGTACTT